>JALRGJ010000037.1 GCA_023253435.1 Ilumatobacteraceae bacterium
ATCATGATTGATGGTCGCATCGTGAAGTCTGGTGGCATGGAAGTTGCCGCAGAGTTAGAGAAAAACGGCTACGAGGCATACAAGGTGTCGTGATGACCCTGAACTTTTCTTCACTTCGAGCAGATTTTCCCGTTCTGGCTGAGCACATCAACGGTAAACCGCTGGTGTATCTCGATTCTGCCAACTCTTCACAAAAGCCGAATGCAGTCATTGATGCAATGACCTCGTTCCTTCAACACTCGTACGCTCCCACCAACAGAAGTGCCTACACACTGGCTGCACATGCCACAGATCTGTACGAAGGCGCACGATCAAAAGTTGCCTCGTTTATCAATGCGCCACACGCTCACGAAGTTGTTTTCACTAAGAACGCAACAGAAGCACTCAACTTGGTAGTGAGAACTTGGGGCTCTGCAAATCTCTCCGCTGGTGATGTCATTGTTCTTACGCATATGGAGCACCATGCCAACATCGTTCCTTGGCAGATGCTTGCTGCCGAGCGCGGCTGTGAAATTCGCTGGGTGCCCCTCACATCTGATGGCTTACTAGATCTCTCCAACATCGATGTTTTACTTAGCGGTGCAAGCGTGTTCTCATTTACTGCAATGTCAAATGTTCTCGGGACAATCAACCCAGTTAAAGAACTATGTGCACTGGCCCACAAACATGGAGCTATTGCAGTTGTGGACGGTTGTCAGTCAGTTCCTCACATGATGACAGACGTTCAAGATTTCGATGCCGATTTCTTGGCATTCAGCAGTCACAAAATGGTGGGGCCATCTGGGATTGGCATCTTGTGGGGACGTGAATCGCTGCTGGAAGAAATTCCTCCGTTCTTGGGTGGAGGCAACATGATTGCCGATGTAAAACTCGATGGCTTTACATGTGCAGAACTACCCGGAAAATTTGAAGCAGGAACACAGCCCATCACGGAAGCTGTTGGCCTGGGTGCTGCCGTTGATTACCTCAGTGCTATTGGCATGAACAACATTCGCGAACACGAGCGTGATCTCGCTCAGTATGCATTACACGCTCTGACATCTCGCTTTGGAAGAGACATTGTGATTCATGGCAGTAATGACATCAACCAACGTGGTGCAACATTCAGCTTTGCCTTTAAAGATGTGCATCCCCACGATGTCAGTCAAGTGCTCGACCAACACAATGTGTGTGTTCGAGCAGGACATCACTGCGCCAAACCACTCATGCGACTTCTGGGGGCCAATGCAACAGTTCGTGCCAGTTTCTACTTGTACAACACCACATCTGAAGTAGATGCACTGTGTGATGCCCTTGAAGATGCAGGCGACTTTTTCACCCTCTAGCCTGTTCCTAGACCTCGGAGAATTTTTATGCCCGGATTAGAAGACCTGTACAGAGAGATCATTCTTGATCACTACAAGAGCCCCCGCAATAGAGGCACCCTAGAACCACCTGCAGTGAGAGCCGAGGGGCATAACCCCTTGTGCGGAGATGAAATCGAAGTGTTCCTTGATGTTCAAGACGGCGTCATCTCTGACATCAAGATTTCTGGTCAAGGTTGCTCCATCAGTCAGAGTTCAGCATCCATGATGAGTGCCGCAGTAAAAGGAAAGCCGGTAGAGCAAGTGAGAGCCCTTATTCAGCGGTTTAAACACATGATGTCTATTGAGGATGAGACGTCAGAACCAGACACCAGCACCCCTCTTGGCGATCTTGAAGCACTGCAAGGTGTAGTGAAGTTTCCTGTTCGTATTAAATGTGCTGTTCTGGCCTGGAATACTTTGGCAGAAGGCCTCGAACTCGCCTCTGCATAAATTATTGTGAGAGGCAACATGAAGAAATGTGCCTCCCTCTGTGCAACGGTTGTTGCCAGCATTTTCCTCTTCTCTGGTTCTGTTCAGGCTGCGTCAAATGCAAAAGACAAAACAGCCACCCGACCACGAATCGCAATTGCATTTGCTCGCGTCATTCTTGATGAGCAGCGAGCATATTTTTACAATTCCCACCGCAAATTGATTGCCACCATCCCGGTCTCCACTGGGGTAGATGATCAAACACCAACGGGCACGTTCAAAGTATTTTCGAAATCTGAGAACACCTTTTTCACTCCCAACCCCAAAGAAAAAATGCGCTGGATGACTCGATTCACAGTGGGTAGAGAAGGTGGCAATATCGGATTCCATGGCATCCCCTACACCGTCACGAAAGCGGGGGAAATCCCTTTCCCCACTCCTTTGGGGAAAGAACCCTCCTCACATGGCTGCATCAGAGTGAAAGAGTCAGATGCAAAGTGGATCTTTCAGAACGTTCCACTTGGAACCACAATTTCCGTGATGGATTCTCGCCTATAACTCCTCCACCAAATCACGAGTAAGTTGTAACCAGAAGGTCTCTGTTAGGGGGGGGGAACATGGTCACACGAGCAACTTTCAAGTCGTTTCAGGAGTCCACTCAAGAAGAATGGTCAAACATCATGGTGTGTTTACAAGACACTCAATCCATGGTTGCAGACAGAGTGATTGAACAATTGAAATACCTTGAGGAAGACCACGGTGGTTTTCCTGTTAATCGTCTCGAGCATTGCTTGCAAACAGCATCCCGTGCCGAACGCGATGGAAGAGACGAAGAATATTTGGTGTGTGCTCTACTGCATGACATCGGCGACAATCTTGCGCCATTTAATCACCCCGATATCGCTGCGGGAATTGTGAAGCCTTTTGTCTCCGAGAAGAACTACTGGATGACAAAGCATCACGGAATTTTCCAGGGGTACTACTTCTGGCATTACATCGGTCTCGATAAGAACGCTCGCGATGCCTACCGAGAATCACCATATTTTGATTACACGGTGGAGTTTTGTGAGCTGTACGACTCTGTGGCATTTGATCCTGAATACACAAGTTTCGACCTTGCGCATTATGAACCATTGATTCGAGACTGCTTCAAACCAAAGCCTCGGTAGAGATGACGCCCGGAATAGGGCGTGTTTCTCTCCACCCAACTCTTGCTCCACTAGGTTCACCTCAGACCACAGTGGAGGAACACATGAAAATCACACTTCTTGGAACTGGTAGCCCGCTTCCCAGTGCTACCTGCGCAGGCCCATCCACTCTTGTTCAAGCAGGAGATCAGAACATCGTTGTTGACGCTGGTCGTGGGGTTGTGATGAGGCTTCTTGGTGCAATGATGCCACCCCCGTTTGTAACTGCCATATTTTTGACACACCTACATAGCGATCACATCTGCGACCTCAACGACATCATCACAACTCGTTGGATTGCATCACCAGCAGCCACTCCATTACCCATCTATGGGCCAGTGGGAACAAAGAAAATGGTGGATGGCTTGCTTGCCATGTTGTCTCAAGACGAAAGTTACCGACTAGATCATCATGCGGACCTCCGTGCAGCAGGTGGAATGAAAGTGGAGGTGCATGAGGTAGAGGCAGGATCTTCTTTTCAGTTAGGTGAAGTGTCCATCAGTATTCATGCAACAGATCATCGCCCCGTTGCCCCCACTATTGGATTCAGGATTGAACACAATGGTGTTGTTGGTGCGTTAGCCGGTGACACCATCCCTTGTGATGGTTTGTACCAAATGTGTGAAAATGCCGACTTTTACGTTCAGACAGTCCTCCGTGAGGATCTTGTAAGAACCTTTGCGCCTCTAGTTCCTACCGGCGACCGATTCCTAGACATTTTGGATTATCACTCCACTGTTCAACAGGCGGCCCAAACTGCAAGTAAGTGCAATGTACAGACATTGGTTCTCACTCACTTTGTTCCCGCGATTCAACCAGGACAAGAGGGTGAATGGAAAGCCATGGCGGCTGAGCACTTCTCAGGAGAGATAGTGGTGGGGCCAGATCTCACCTCTGTTGAGAAATAACATTTCGTTCCGTGGTTGCCATCCACACTCCAACAACTGCAACTATCAATCCAACAAACGACCACACACCCAAACGTTCGTGAAACAAACTGCTGACCTGAGATACCGCTTGTCTGTGCAGCAACCACAGCATGATCAGAATCGCGGCGAGTGATAGCACCAACACAGACCACGCAAGTGAGAACATGCTGCGCGTGGTAATAGTGAACTCCCATTTTTCGGAACCTATTGCCCCGATACCCAACACAACTGCAGTGGCAAAATACTGCCATGCGGTTCCTGCAAGGAGCGGCGTGCCTTGTCCGTACTTGCGTTGAACCAGACTGCCCCCAGACATTCCGATGACGGCAATTGCCATAGCCCACAGAGCAAAGCCAGTGACTCCGTCTCCCGCTCCACCTCGTTCCACCACAACAGCAAGAACACCTGTGAAGCCCAGCACAATTCCAAGAATCCGTCTAAAACTCAGATGCTCATTCAGCAACGCTCTCCCAAGAATGGTGGTCACCACAGGATGCAAAGCAGCAATCAGAGCACTGATGCCAGAAGGCAACCCATGATCTACAGCTACCCACACCCCACCTAGGTACATTGCGTGAATTCCCGTGCCCACAAGTAGTTGAACCGGAATAAGCCCTGTAGCCATTGGCTCTTCTCGCACCACTCGAGCCATGACCAAGAGCAATACAGCTGAAATCACCGTTCTGACAGTGAGGAAGGTGAGGGGTCCGGCATCTTCACTGCCATAGTGAGCCACCACAAATCCGGTGCTCCAAAGGAGCACGAATAGTGCTGGCGCTAGACGCTGGAATCCAGTTGAAGACACCCAGTGATAGTAGGTGTTCTCAGGTTCACTACGCTCCTCCATTATGAATAACCAAGAACTTCTCACAGCAGCGTGCCCTGTTATCGGTGATCTCGGCGCCTCGTTTTATTTCATTCCTGAAACGGGGGCAGTAGGTAAAGAGCTCGGTATGGGTGGTATGGAGTTTTATGTATTGGGTCGAGCAGGAACGTTAGGCAACACAACTCCATCTGCAGTTGCTGCAGCGTTCGGATACTTCAAGCCTGCATTCTTAGGGAAAGTGTGGGGAGATGCAGCTGCCAAGTGTGATCCACGCAAGGCTGGAGCAGCACATTTGGAATGCTGTGCAAATCTTGGTCGGGCAAAGTTTTCTTCTCTTCCAAATCTTGAAGCGTTTGTTGATGCCCTTGAGACAGTGAATAACGCTGCTGACCCTGATGGACTTGCTCTTTACGCAGCCATGAAGGGAGAGGCTTTAGTGTCAGATCTTCCTGGTCGTGCATTACAACTCATTGCATTGCTCCGTGAATTCCGTGGCAGTGCTCACCTCGTTGCCCTTCGAGCGGTGGGACTGCCTTCCATGGTGGCTCACAGCATCAAACGACCAGATATGTGGAAGTCATTCGGCTATACCGAAGAGGAAATGCCTGCACCAAATGATTCCAATAAGAAAAAGCTCGATGAAGCAGAAAAAATTACTGACGTGATCGTGGAGCCCGCCTATGCAGTTCTTTCTGAATCACAACGCTCCGCTCTCGTTGATGGACTGGCTGCCGCGAAAGCTGCACTGAAGAGTTAAAAACAACTATCCCAAGTTGCTCGCAATTTTTGTGAATGCAGTTGCGATTGCTTTGATTTCCGTTGGTGAAAGCACGTCGATCATGTACTTACGAACACTTTCAAGATGTTCAGGAGCAGCTTCTTTCAAAAGTTCCATCCCCTTTGGAGTGAGTTGAGCGTACGCCACTCGACCATCTTCCTTTGACTGCACACGAGACACGAGCTTTTTTTTCAGAACACCTTCCATACGGCGCGTAAGTCCGCTGCGTGTTAATCGCAAAGAATCTGCCAAGTCACACATGCGGAGTTCATTATCTGGCGCTTCAGAAAGCATGGCTAGAAGCTGATAATCACCCCTGTCGAGGCCGAATGGCTCAAGATCTTTTTCAATGGCACGCAACAGATCCCCAGAGGTATCAATGAAGGATCTCCACGCCGCCATCTCAGGAGGAGTTAGCCATTTTGTCGCCATATCCCCACTGTACAGGGGTATTCGGGAAATGATTGCTATCGCAATTACTTTTCGATAATATTTGCGTCCTCAACTATTTCTTAGAGAAAGAGAGATCCCCATGGACGTAGTCCTCATCATCGCGAGAGTTCTTTTCGCAATCATGTTCGTCATGAGTGGCATTAACCACTTCAGCCAAGTTGGTGCAATGACCGGATATGCACAGTTCAAAAAAGTCCCACTGCCAAAGTTGTCTGTACAACTGTCTGGCCTACTCCTCCTCTTGAGTGGTGTTTCCATCATCGTTGGAATTTGGGCAGATCTTGGCGCTCTTGTCGCTGCAGTGCTTTTGCTGGCAATGGCTCTCAAAATGCACGACTTCTGGACAGCCGATGAAGCTTCCAAGCAAAGCGAGATGGCTAATTTCCTTAAGACCGTTTCAATGGCCGGCGGAGCTTTGTTCATCTTTGCAATTGCCGCAACAGAAGGAAACAACATTGGACCAGTGCTTGTGGAGAGCCTGTTTAGCGTCGCTAAATAAATAGTTCCAGAACTCATTAGAGGATCATTTCCGAGTTACCCCAACAAAATCATTCAATGAAAGTGGCAAATTGATCAACTGGCATTCGTTCGGACTTCAAAGTATTAATGGGTGCCGCATCATCTGCATACCCAAGTGCAATGCCACAAAACAGCATTTCATTTGAAGGGGCTCCCACAAATTCAGTTACTGACTTGTGACGAACCGACCAATATTCCTGAGCACATGTCCCCAAACCATTTTCCACTGCCAGAAGCATGAAGGTTTGGAGAAACATTCCAAGATCTGACCATTGTGGAAGATCCATTTGGCGATCTACGTAACAAAAGACTGCAGCGGGCGCACCAAAGAAATCATTGTTGTGAGCGAACTGTTGACGGCGACCTGCTTTATCTTCTCGCGCGATACCCAAAGTGGCATACATCTGTTCACCAATGGTGAATCTGTTTGTCTTGTATGGCTCCGTTAGCCCTTCTGGATAGATGTTGTATTCAGGCTCATCAAGTGGCGGTTGCGTTGCCAGAAACTCGCGCATTCGTGTGAGCCCGCCTCCGTTCACCACATATATTCTCCAGGGCTGCACATTGCCACCACTTGGTGAACGGGATGCATCGGCCAATAGTTTGCGTATCACACTTGTATCAATGGGTTGACTCGTAAATTGGCGCACTGACATGCGCTTGTGAACTGCATCTACAACATTCATTTCCACACCTTTTCTTTGCAGTGACTGTAGTGGACACCCAAAGATTTAATTAAGTGCACGGGCTAGCACAGAGCCACCCACTGCAAGTAGCAACACATAAGCAACTGTTATTGGCCCAAGATCAGCATTTACTCCCCCTGCAAGTGCAATCCCTGCCAACACGATGGAGAACTCGCCACGTGGGATGAGAGTTGCCCCCGCCCTCCTTGCTCCACGTGAGGAAATTCCACCTTGGCGCGCAGCCCAATAACCCGACAGAAATTTTGTGGATCCGCTGATCAGAGCAAGTAGAGCAGCTATCGGAAGAAATTTTGCAAGATCTTGTGGGTCAACCGAGATCCCAAACGAAACAAAAAAGAGGGCCGCAAACGCATCTCGTAAGGAAGCAATCAATTCTCTTGCTTTCTCCGCCACCTGTCCTGACAACAAAATTCCCAATAGGAATGCACCAATTGCGTAGGAAATGTGCAATTTCTCTGCGACCCCAGCCACTAACAGTGCTAACCCTAAGAGAGAGATCAACAAGACTTCACCATTGTTGGTGTGCACAAGGCGAGTTATACGAAGGCTTACTGAGTCTGGGAGTGAGATCACAATTGCAATGACTGCAAGTGCGAACAGTCCCGACATCACACCACTCACAGCAGAGTCTCCAGCCAGTAAGACCGCACTGACAGGCAAGAAAATAGCCATCACTAAATCCTCAATAACGAGAAGAGACAGAATTGATGAAGTTTCTCTGTTGCCCAATCGATTGAGATCTACTAGAAGCTTGGCAACAATGCCCGAGGAAGATACATATGTGACTCCTCCAAACAATGCTGATCCGAGTGCACCCCATCCCAAAACCCAACCAGCAACAACCCCCGGAGCAGCGTTAAAAATAAGGTCAATGACCCCTGCCCTCCGATTTGCAGCCATACTTTGCCGCAGTTCAACTGGTGTGTATTCCAAACCCAGCATGAAAAGCAAGAAAATCACTCCCAAAGATGAGCCAATATCGATAAAGGCGGTTGCTTCATCAATGGGTATGACGCCACCATTGCCAAAAAATAGACCTGCGACCAAATAAAAAGGTATGGCGGGAAGCCCAATTTTTTGAGCGAGCCGGCCGAGCACACCAAGTACCAACATGATGGCCCCTAGCTCAATGAGCGCAAGATCTATTTGCATTAACCAGCAATAATGCGTCGAGCTTTTTCTACACCGTCATGTGAACCAATGACGAGCGCAGTATCTCCGATTAAGAATTCGAATTCTGGTCCAGGGCCGGGGAAAGATTCTCCACCCCTGAGCACCGCTACCACTGACGCACTACTTTCAGTTCGAATACGACCATCTCCAATTGTCTTACCCACTAGAGGAGAAGATGATTCGATGGTCACCCACTCAATGGAGAGCCCTTGAACTTCATGACGGAGATCAGAGAGTCGCTCAGTGATCTTGGTGCCACCCATCAATTCCACTAGGGATGCAGCTTCATGCGTGGAGAGACGAATCGTCTCATTGCAAGTGTCCACGTCGTTTTCACAATAAACAAACATGTCTCTCAGTCCATCGCGATGAACCAGAATTCCTAAGCGTCTTCCAGATTGAGTATCAAATTCGTACCGAATACCCACGCCAGGGAGCGGTGTCTCAAAAATTTCCACACCACATTCTTACCGATAGTTGAATTGAATTGGTATCAGCAAACTCAGAGAGGCCTAGTCTGTTCTCTCATGGCGACTGCAAAAGGTGACCGAGCGCTCCAGTTCCCGGCAATAGAGAAGAAGCACGGAAAGCCCATTGACTTCTGGTTCTCACAGTTAGAAAAATCGAAATCAGATAAATACGCCGATCAACTCGCGCACTTGATGGAAAAACACGGCTTTAGTCGTGCACATGCCAACGCTGTGGTGATGTATCACCGAGGCTCCACTACATCCCAGAGAGTGGCCGGCCCGGATGCCTACTTTAAGAATCTAGACGCCACTCATCAACAGACTGTTAGAGCAATTTTTGATGCGATACTGAAAAAACACCCACGTTTAGAACTTGTGGTGGCCTGGAATCAACCTATGTTGCGTAATCAACATGGATTTGTTTTTGGATTAAGCGCTGCAAAAAATCACATCACCATTAATCCTTGGAGCGATGAAGCCATGAAAGTAGCCCAACCAAAACTCAGTTCTTAT
>JALRGJ010000038.1 GCA_023253435.1 Ilumatobacteraceae bacterium
GCGCTACTGGGAGCCGGTTACAAGTTCCTTGCAAACAAGTACTACCTCGATGTTCTCTACGAGAAGATCATTGTTCGTTCTATTGCGTACCCAATTGCTCGTGGTGCGTATTGGATCAATCAGAACGTCCTCGACGGCGTTGTTAATGGTGCCGGTACTGGCTCCAAAGCAATTGCAGGTTGGGTGTACCGCAATGTCGATCAGAAAGTGGTCGATGCTGCGGTGAACGGATCAGGTCATCTGGCAGAAGGTGCCGGAGAAGGCTTGCGTCCAGTTCAATCCGGAAAAGTCAACATGTACGGAGCGTTGCTGTTCGGCGCAGCCGCCATTGGCGCACTCGTACTCGTCATCATTAATAGCTGAGGGAGAACATAGACATGGATATCCAAGGTCTTACAGAGCACAGTTGGGTGCTGACAGCGGGCACATTTTTGCCCCTTGTTGGTGTCCTCATCATGCTCTTCATTCCGAAGAAAGACGAGGCACTGTCAAAGGCTGTTGCTATCGGTACTGCAGCGATCACGCTGGGTATTGGTATCTACACCTTGATCGCTTTCAACTACGACAAAGCCGATGTCATGCAGTTCGGTGCTCGTCACGAGTGGATCTCAGTTATTAAGTCTTCGTATTACATCGGTATTGATGGCATCAGCTTGCCGTTGTATGTGTTGTCAATGGTGATCACTCTTCTCGTGATGATCTACAGCTGGGACCATGTCCCATCTCCTGGCAATGCCAAAGCCTTCTTTATTCTCATGCTCGTTTTGCAAACAGGTATGGCCGGTACATTCATTGCCCGCGATCTAGTTCTCTTCTTCGTTTTCTTTGAACTGGTGTTGTTGCCCATGTACTTCATGATTGGTGTGTGGGGCGGAGAAAATCGTCAGTACGCATCGTTGAAGTTCTTCTTGTACACCATGTTTGGTTCTGCTCTCATGTTGGTGGCTTTCTTGGCTCTGTTCTTCAAGACAGGTGCAGAGAGTTTTGCAATCCCTTACCTCATTGAGAACGGTGGAGAAATTGCAAAGAACACGCAAATCTGGATCTTTGCAGGCATGTTTGTTGGATTCGCCGTAAAAGTTCCTATGTTCCCGTTCCATACCTGGTTGCCAGATGCTCACACTCAAGCACCTACACAGGGTTCAGTGATCTTGGCTGCAATTTTGTTGAAGTTGGGTACGTACGGTTTTGTGAGAATTGCAATTCCTGTTCTGCCAGACGCAGCAATGGAGTGGGCTCCATACATTGGTCTACTTGCAGTCATTGGAATCATCTATGGAGCACTTGGCTGTTTGGCCCAAACTGACATGAAGCGTTTGATTGCGTTTTCCTCAGTTGCTCACATGGGTTTCGTGATGTTAGGAATTTCCACCTTGACGTCATTCGGTCTGAATGCAGCGATGTTCGGAATGGTGGCTCACGGTCTCATCACCGGCATGTTGTTCTTTGTGGCGGGTTCTGTAAAAGAGCGCTATCACACATTGGAAATCAAGCGTCTGTCTGGAATGTTGGTGCAAATGCCAAAACTTGGATGGATTCTGGGCTTCTGTGCAATGGCATCACTCGGCTTGCCAGGCCTTGCCGGATTCTGGGGTGAGTTCCCTGCGATCTTGTCTGCATATAACCCTGCCGATGGACTCCCTGTTGAGACCTTCCGCACATACATGGTGATTGCGGCAATCGGAACAGTCTTTGCTGCTGCGTATTTGTTGTGGCTCTATCAGCGCACCGCATTCGGTGAGCCAACAGCAGAGTTTTCACCCGGACACGGCCATGATGAAGACATTCACGATGTGAACAAATTTGAGTGGGTTGCATGGACGCCACTTCTGATTGCCATCGTTGTTTTTGGTGTGTACCCACAACTGATGTTCAAGGTTCTTGACCCAGCAGTGGGCGTCACCCTCAAGGCATTCGGAGGCTGATCTCGTGCTGAGCACACTTCTCGCTTCAGTGTCGTGGACATCTCCCACGATCGATTACCACGCACTCGCCCCAGAGATCATCTTGGGTGGGGGAATTGTGGTGCTTCTTTTGCTCGATCTCTTTGTGTCGGATGCGAAAAAGTGGTTGCTTACCCCAGTTGCCAGCTTCACTCTGCTTGCTTCATTCATCCCAGTTGTCACGCTTGCGCTCAGTGATGTTGGTGCACGTTCACTTTTTGATGGACGCTATGAAATAGACAAGTTCAGCTTGGTGCTCAAAGGTCTGTTCCTCATCGCTGGCTACGTAGTGGTGTTGTTGGCAACAGATCATCTTCGTGAGGGTGACTATTACCAAGGTGAGTTCTGGTTCTTGATGCTCTCCAGCATTTTGGGAATGGTCATGATGGCTTCTAGCCGTGACATGGTGTCCATCTTTGTGTCACTTGAATTCCTGTCTATTCCGGCATACATGATGGCTGCCTGGCGTAAGCGAGACCGTTTAAGTAATGAAGCGGGCGTGAAGTACTACCTATTAGGTGTATTCGCTTCTGCAATCATGCTGTACGGAATGTCGTTGCTATACGGCATTACAAACTCCACAAAGCTCACCGAAATCGGTACAGCACTTGGTGAGTCTGTAACACCTGTTCGCGCCCTCGCAGTGTTCTTCGTCGTCATTGGTTTTGCGTTCAAAGTGTCTGCCGTTCCTTTCCATACCTGGGCACCAGATACATATCAGGGTGCACCAACTCCGGTCACCGCTTTCTTGTCTGTGGCCTCTAAGGCGGCAGGTTTCGTTGCTTTGGTAACAGTGGTCTACGTGGGATTCCCAGGATCACATGAAGTATGGCAACCAGTGTTTTGGATCTTGTCTGCACTCACTATGACCGTGGGCAACGTGATGGCGTTACGCCAAACCAATATTGTTCGAATGCTTGCGTACTCATCTGTGGCACAAGGTGGCTTTATTTTGATGCCACTTTCTGTGGCAGGGATTGCAGAGCAGTCGGCGCTTCGCGCAGTTGTTGCTTATCTCTTGGTGTACGCAGCCACCAACCTTGGTGTGTTTGCAGTTGTCATGATTGTTGCTCGCAAAACACAGAGCGGTGAGATCTCCTCATATGGCGGCTTGTTCTCATATGCGCCAGGTGTGGCCACGATGATGACTTTGTTCATGGCGTCCCTTGCAGGAATTCCTCCTCTTGGTGGATGGTTTGGCAAGTTTGCGGCATTCCATTCATTGGTCTCTGCTGGCACTAATTGGTCGTACACGCTTGCCGTTATTGGCGGTGTGAACTCAGTTGTTGCTTTTGGTTATTACGGCAGAATCTTGCGCGAGATGTGGATGAAGCCAGTTCCACACGGTGACACCGCTCCAGTTGTTGTGCAGTCACCGCTTCTTGTGGCACTCATCATTACCGGTGTTTCCACTCTGGTGTTGGGTACGTTCCCTGGCATCGTGATGCACTTTGGTGACATTGCCGGCCTCACCGGTGCCCTCGTCAAGTAGTCATATTCACGCTGCGATTGCAGCGTCTAGCGGGGCAATACCGTTCTCAGAGTTCATGGCTCTTGCCTTGTATGGGCCAGATGGTTTCTACTCAACAACCGGTAGAGCGGGAAGACGGGGTGATTTTCTTACATCGCCTGAAGTAGGCCCTTTGTTTGGCACTGTGCTTGCGCAATTTTGTGACGAAGTGTGGCACAACGTAGGTGAGCCAAGTGATTTCACAATCATTGATGCCGGGGCAGGGCCGGGCACATTGGCACGTTCAATACTTGCTGCTGATCCATTGTGTTTGAAAAATGGCAAGTATGTGGCAGTTGAAGTGAGTCAACAACAAAGATCACAACATCCAGAAGGCATTCAGTCTGTTGCAATGATGCCAACCCATGTTGAAAACGGAGTCGTGATTGCTAATGAGTTGTTAGACAATCTGCCTTTTGAATTATGGGTGTATGACGATGGTTGGAAAGAGGCATATGTGGTGAGTTCTGGAGAGGGTTTCTCTGAAGTTCTCATGAACAAGCCCATTCCCACATGCTTACCAACGCGTGCACCATTGGGGTCTCGGGCACCAGTACAACGAGCCGCAGGAGAGTGGCTGCGCTCCTCTTTACAATCACTGAACAAAGGTTCAATAGTTGTTATTGATTACTGCACTGCTCTCACTGCGGAAGTTGCGTCTATGCCTTGGCGTGAATGGTTGAGAACATATACCGGCCACAACAAAGGTGCTCATTATCTAAAAGACATAGGGCAACAAGACATCACCACCCAAGTCATTATTGATCAACTCTCTGAAGTGCGAGAGCCAGACTCCGTGAGGAGTCAATCACAGTTCTTACAACTGCTGGGCATAGATGATCTGGTGGCAGAAGGGAAAAGGTTGTGGGAGGAATCCGCTTCATCGCCCACCCTTGCTGCAATGAAAATGCGCAGCCGTGTGAGTGAGGCAGAGGCTCTCTTAGATCCAACCGGCCTAGGGAATTTCACTGTCCTTGAGTGGCGTATTCGTTGATCACCACATAGTTGGTAATTAATCGGGTCGGCTTGTGAGATATGCCCCAATTATGACCACACACATTCCAATCACCGCAAGCACGGTGACTTTCTCATCGCGAAATATCAGTCCCAAGATGGTGGCAACGATGGGAGTGAAGAACACACCAATGACGCCTCTTACAGCGCCAGCTCGAACCATCAACATTCCGTACATGACATAGGCAAACCCCGTGCCAAAAGCTCCTAATACAAGCAATGCAAAAAATGCGGACCACGAGAAAGTGCTGTCAAAGAAGGCCGGTATTCCTAGTGGTAGAGAAAAGACCAACGCAAACATTTCTTGCCAGAGAAGAACAGGGAGAGTTCCATATTTCATCTGCATCTCTCGCGACAAAATACTGGTGAACGCATAGCAGCATGTAGCGCTCAAGAGAAAGAGAACTCCGTGAACTGATGCTCCTTTGTCATCACCAACACTGCCAAATGAAATGAAAGCAATTCCAACAAACCCAATGAGCACTGCCAGCACTCGTCGGCGAGATGGCATAGATCTGGTAAGGATTGCTGCTGCAACAACCGTGGTGATGGGGATGGATCCGTTAATCATTCCCGCAACAGACGAAGAAACTGATTGTTCGGCGAGGGGATAGAGAAAAAATGGAAAGGTCATTGCAACTAATCCGAGTAATGCCACCCGCTTGATGTCTTCTTTGGCGAGCATTTTTCGTGAGGCCGGAAAACATGCAAGAGCTAGGGCGCCAAAGCCAAGACGAGCCACAGGAACAACCCCTGTGGCTACATGGTCAATTGCAATTGCAATGAAGAGAAAGGAAGCGCCCCAGGTAAGGGCAACCGCTGAGGTCATTCCCCACTCGGCCAGTCCAAAATGGTGTTGGGTATCGCGACCAAGTACCGATTTACTCACGTCTGCCATTCTTGTCCTTCGCCATGGGAGAAGCACCATTCATTTCAGTAATGTCGGGAGAGTTACTAGGGGGCAGATCATGACTGAAAACCACGACACCATCGATGCACTGCAGTGGGAAAAACGCACTTTTCCACCGTCTGAAGCGTTTAAGAAGAATTCTCTCGTAGTAGGTACTCATCTCTATGACGAGGCCAACAAAGATTACGAAGCCTTTTGGGCACGTCAAGCGTCTGAACTCGTGGAGTGGTCTCAGCCCTGGAACACCATTTGTGAGTGGGATCTTCCATTTAGCAAGTGGTTTGTTGGTGGAACAGTAAATGTCTCTTACAACTGTCTGGATCGTCATGTACTTGCGGGGAGAGGCGACAAAGTGGCATTTCATTTTGAAGGTGAGCCAGGTGACACCCGAACAGTTACTTACGCTCAACTACTTGATGAAGTGCAGCGTTTTGCCAACGTGTTGAAAGATTTGGGCGTTCAGAAGGGTGATCGCGTCAATATTTATTTGCCCATGATCGTGGAAGCCGCAGTAGCCATGCTGGCTTGTGCCCGCATTGGTGCAGCACATTCAGTGGTCTTTGGTGGGTTCTCCTCGCAAGCACTTGCAGACAGAATCAATGATGCCGAGGCAAAAGTTCTGATTACTGCCGATGGTGGATACAGGCGTGGTGAAGTATTTGCTCTTAAGCCACAAGCAGATGAAGCCTTGGAGTCAACACCCACCGTCACGGCTGTTGTTGTTGTGAAGCGTGGTGGGAATGACGTTGAGATGATTCCAGGAAGAGACCATTGGTACCACGAGCTCATGGCTACAGCCGATGCGGTATGCCCAGCTGAACCGATGGATTCAGAACAGCTCCTTTTCCTTTTATATACGTCTGGAACAACAGGGAAGCCAAAGGGAATCATGCATACCACTGGTGGGTATCTCACTCACGTGACGTACACGCACAAGTACGTGTTTGATCTCAATCCAGAAAAAGATATTTATTGGTGCACTGCAGATGTCGGTTGGATTACTGGGCATAGTTACATCGTGTATGGCCCACTCAGTAATGGCGCAACACAGGTGATGTATGAGGGAGTTCCGAACTACCCAGGCAATGACCGTATGTGGTCCATCATTGAGAAATATAAGGTCACCATTTTTTATACAGCTCCCACTGCAATTCGTACATTTATGAAGTGGGGAGTGGAAGAGCCAGCAAAACATGACCTCTCTTCACTTCGTCTCCTAGGCAGTGTCGGAGAGCCCATTAATCCAGAAGCGTGGATGTGGTACCACGAGAACATTGGGCGGGGTAATTGCCCCATTGTTGACACCTGGTGGCAAACAGAAACTGGTGGAATCATGATCTCGCCTCTTCCGGGTGCAACAACCACAAAACCTGGTTCTGCAACTTTTCCACTTCCAGGTATCGGTGCTGAGTTGTTAGATGATGAAGGCAAATCAGTCAAACATGGTGGTGGTTATCTCACGCTCACGCATCCGTGGCCTGGAATGTTGCGTGGTATCTGGCGTGATCCAGAGCGTTACAAAGATGCTTATTGGTCACGTTTTGAGAATCGATACTTTGCCGGTGATGGGGCAAAGTTGGATGATGACGGCTATCTGTGGCTGCTCGGCAGAGTAGACGATGTCATGAATGTGTCTGGTCACCGCATCTCTACAACAGAAGTGGAGTCTGCTTTGGTGTCTCACCCAGCAGTTGCAGAAGCAGCAGTTGTTGGTGCAAATGATGCAACAACTGGTCAGGCCATCATTGCGTATGTCACCTTGGTAGGGGGCAATGAAGTTGATGAACAGGTGTTGCGTAATCACGTTGCATCTGAAATTGGTGCGATTGCCAAGCCAAAAACTATTTACTTCACTCCAGATCTTCCAAAGACAAGAAGTGGCAAAATCATGCGTCGTTTATTGCGTGATGTTGCAGAGGGTAGAAATCTTGGTGATACCACTACTCTTGCTGATGCAAATGTGGTGAATGAGTTGCAGCGGCGTGCTGCTGAGGCTCCAAGCGAAGATTAGAAGTGCATCACAAGTGACAGTGCAGTAATTAGTCGCGGAAGTTTTCAAACTGAAGAGGTAACTCAAGGTCTGAACTCTTCATGAGAGCCATCACTGCTTGCAAGTCATCACGCTTCTTGGAGGTGACGCGAACTTGGTCGCCTTGAGTTTGGCTGCTGACACCCTTAGGACCTTTTTCTTTGATCAGTTTGTTGATCTCTTTAGCTTTATCAGAGGTGATTCCGACTTTGATGGTCACCACCTGGCGAACCGTATCGCCAGAGGCCTGTTCGAATTTGCCCCAGTCAATGCCTTTTAAAGACAGGCCACGTTTCACAAACTTCTCCTCGAGCAAGACTCGAACGGCACGTGCTTTGTCTTCAGAAATGGTCTTAATGGTGATCACCAATTCGTTTTGCTCAATGGAGGAATTTGTCCCTTTGAAATCGAACCGCTGAGACATTTCTCTTTGGGCTTGGTCAACGGCATTCTTGAGCTCTTGGCGGTCTACTTCAGAAACAATGTCGAATGAAGGCATGGGGTGGAAGGCTATCGAGCCGATAACCTAGGCAATTCCTAAACCCATAGGAGTTACATATTGGGGTCGGTGCCCGAGTGGCCAAAGGGAGCAGACTGTAAATCTGCCGGCATCGCCTACGTAGGTTCAAATCCTGCCCGGCCCACCACAACGAAAGTTGTGAACTGAATCGGCGAAAGCCGAA
This sequence comes from Ilumatobacteraceae bacterium, assembly GCA_023253435.1. Taxonomy (GTDB): domain Bacteria; phylum Actinomycetota; class Acidimicrobiia; order Acidimicrobiales; family Ilumatobacteraceae; genus UBA2093. The sequence continues at coordinate 8,090 of JALRGJ010000038.1, forward strand.
TACAGCCCAACCCGTTTTTACGCCTGCTGGATGAGATGCCAGCAGGCGTAAAAATTTTTTAGGCCCCAGTTCGTTCGTGGAGCAGGCACTGCATGATGGCCACATCGAGCCATCGATTGAATTTGCGGCCAATTTCTCGCTCAATTCCCACCATCTGGAACCCCAGTGCTGAGTGAAGAGCAATAGAGCCCTCAGACAAAGTGGTGATTCTGGCGATGACCGCATGAAATCCGCCTTCTTGGGCTGAATTCAGGAGGTGGGTCACAATGGCTCGACCAATTCCGTGGCGGGCGAGATCCCGGCGGACATAGACAGAATTCTCCACCGATGTTCTGTAAGCGGCCCTCTCTTTGTAGGGGGACAGGGCTCCAAAGCCCACTACTTCTCCATCTAGTTCGGCCACATAGACGCAAAATGCCCCCTGACGAGCGTTTTGCCACTGGATTTGGTCCTCGAGAGTTCGCGGGACGAGGTCGAATGTGCTGGTCTCATTTTCGACTTCGTAGTTATATATGGTGCGTATCGCTTCGGCGTCAGCCACTGTGGCACTGCGAATAAATAGGTCTCCCACGGCCTAAAACCTAGTGGGGTTTCGTTCTTTCCACCGTTAGCATTTTCTGTCTGGCTCACTGAGGCTTTGCTTCAGCGTGCACGCCCTCTTAGCTCAGTCGGCAGAGCGTTTCCATGGTAAGGAAAAGGTCGTGGGTTCGATTCCCACAGAGGGCTCCGCCATTCGGCGTTGTCAGATGGTCAACGACCCAGGGCGTCGTAGCTCAGTTGGTCAGAGCATCCGGCTCATAATCGGAAGGTCATCGGTTCGATCCCGATCGACGCTACAGACAACACATCAAGGAAAAAGGAAACAGTAATGAGTAAGGCAAAGTTTGAGCGTAATAAGCCTCACGTGAATATTGGAACGATGGGTCACATTGACCATGGTAAGACCACGTTGACTGCTGCTATTTCTAAGACGTTGGCTGATCGTGGGTTGGCTGAGTACACTCCGTTTGATCAGATCGACAAGGCTCCTGAAGAGAAGGC
>JALRGJ010000039.1 GCA_023253435.1 Ilumatobacteraceae bacterium
GTAGGAGGGGTTGCTCTGATCTCAAGCGCTGGCAGAGCAAAAGACCGCTTCGTTGCATTCTTGGACCTTGAGGGCACCAAAGACACCACCGGATATCAGGTGTATCAAGCGCTCTTGAGTATTGCCAACGGAGGACTACAGGGAACAGGGGTTGGTGCAGGAACCAGCAAGTGGGGCTATGTACCTTTGGCGTATAGCGACTTCATTTTTTGTGTCATTGCTGAAGAGCTCGGACTTGCCGGTGTGATCTTGGTGATTGGCGGTTTCTGTATGTTGACCTGGTTTGGCATTCAGGTGGCGCTTCGGGCAACCGACCTAAACGGTGCATTTATTGCTGGTGGAATTTCTGCTTGGTTTGCATTTCAAGCGTTTGTCAATATCGGTGGTGTTGTAGGGCTCATACCAATGACTGGTCTGACGCTTCCGTTTCTGTCCTATGGAGGTTCATCCATGATTGCTTCGCTCGCTGCCATAGGACTCCTAGTAAACGTCGCACGTTACGCAAAGAAGTAATTCATGGTGTACGCGGTTGTTACGGGAGGCGGCACAAGTGGGCATGTCTTGCCTGCACGAGCGATTCTTGAATTACTGATTGAGCAAGGGCACTCGGTAGATGAGCTCCGATACGTTGGCGCAAGGCGAGGTATAGAAACTGAGTTGATGAAGGAATTTGGAGTTGACTGCGAATTCCTACCCATCTCAGGGCTTCAGAGGTCTTTGTCTCTTGACAACATCGCCAAAAACATCGCTTTGCCTTTTCGACTTCTCAAAAGCAGATGGATTGCCAAGAATCTCATTGAGAGATGGTCGCCTCGAGTGGTGGTATCTGTTGGTGGCTATGCAAGTGAGCCCATGGCACGCGCAGCAATTAGTCACAATGTTCCTTTGGTGTGTGTAAGTTACGACCGAGTCCCAGGTCTGGCGACTCGACGGCAGGCAAAGCATGCAACTGTCGCCACCACTCCGTTTGAGGGTGTGTCACTTGCTCATTCAGTTATTGCCGGTGCACCCGTACGTTCCGAAATTCGCCATCTCGATTCACGTGAGCAGAGAACCGGCGCAAGACAAAGACTTGGCATACCAGAGAATGCAACAGTGATCACCATCGTTGGGGGGTCTCTTGGATCTGGCGCCTTAAATGCAGTTGTGCCACAGCTTCTCCAACGGTTGTCCCTCATGCAATCTTCAGTTGCCGTGTTCCACATATGTGGAACACGATTTATGAACGAGCCATGTCCCAATGCACCACAGGGTGTGTGGTATCGGCGAGTGGGATACGAAGATCGAATGACAGATGTATATGCAGCATCAGATGTGGTGGTTGCGCGTGCAGGGGCAAGCACGGTTGCAGAAATCTCTACCGTTGGTGTTGCATCAATTCTTGTCCCATGGCCCGGTGCAGCCGATCATCATCAAGATCTCAACGCACAATGGTTGGCAGAACAGAATGCAACCGTTATGAGCTCAGATCAACAGTGTGAATCTGGGGAGATCATTGAAACGATCATGGACTTAATTGACCAAGAGGAGAGGCGCTCGCAATTGGCCCGGTCTGCTCGGGAGGCCGGGGGGATACACCGCGGAAATACTTTGGCGAATGCAATTCAGAACGCCGCTCGGTGACTGTTTCTGCGTGAAACAATGGCATATCCATGTCAGACACATTTCGCCGTCGTGAACCCGAGCCACTAGTCGCCCTGAGCACACCGTTGCGGGTGCATGTTGTTGGCATTGGTGGGCCAGGTATGAGCCCACTTGCACTCTTACTTTCACGTCTTGGACATGTGGTTACTGGCTCGGATCTCCACAATTCAGAGGTCATTGATCAGTTGCGTGATTCAGGTATCTCGGTCACGATTGGGCATTCAGAAAGTTTGGTGTTGGATGTAGACGTAGTTACCTACTCCACGGCGATCCCGTCTTCGAATGTAGAACTGGTGAAGGCGAGATCTCTCAATATCCCTGTACGTCATCGCTCAAATCTTTTGGCGTCACTTGCTTCTGTGCACGATGCAATCGGAGTAGCGGGAACCCACGGTAAAACAACAACGACTGCGTTGCTCATGACGATGCTTCAAGAGGCAGGGCTTGATCCATCGTGTGTTATCGGAGCAGAAATTCCTTCAATGGGAATCGGTGCAGCAAAGGGAACAGGAAACATCTTTGTGGTGGAAGCTGATGAGAGTGATGGAACTTTAGAAATGTTGCCCCTCACAAGCATTGTGTTGACCAATATTGATGAAGATCATCTCGACTATTTCGAGACATTTGACAACATGCGAGAAACTTTTTCTCACGTCGCTCAAAAAACTTCAAAATTCATTGTTCTCAACGCAGATGATCCCTTCTCGCAAAACTTGTGTTCTGAGCTTCAAGGCGACGGGCGTCTGATCTTGTTTGGAAAAAATCCCCGGGCCGATATTCACCTTCAACATGTATCAAACACCGCCGACGGAATCTCTCTACAAATTCAGTTCTCGGGAAATACCTATCACGCCAATCTTTTGTTGCGTGGCGAACATAACGCTCTGAATTTTGCTGCGGCTTTTGCAATGGCCACTGCTTATGGTGTCACCCCTGAACAAGCATGCACATCTGTAAAGACTTTTACTGGGGTTAGTCGGCGCTTCACAGAGCGTGGTTTGTGGAACGGTGCTCTACTTATTGATGACTATGCACACTTGCCAGCAGAGATCTCGGCTGCCCTTGCGGCGACTCGTGAACACCCACTACGCACTGGCAAAGTGGTAGCGGTTTTTCAGCCAAACAGATTTCATCGCATAGCGGCAATGGCAGATGCATATGAAGGCGCTTTTGATCAAGCGGATCATGTAGTGATCACCGATATCTATGCATCTGGAACTCCTCAGATTGAGGGAGTTACGGGAGAACTCGTGGTGAACGCAGTGAAAAATTCCCATCCTCGAGTGGAGTGGGCACCAACACGAAAAGACATTGTGGAATCTGTGGCAACACTGTTGCAACCAGGAGATATTTGTATTTCTATGGGGTGTGGAGATATCGAAACATTCCCTGATGATTTAATGCAGGCAAACTCATGAAAGCTTCTCTGCAAAATATTCACAATGAATTTCTCGAGTCTGGTGTGCAGAGCGAGTTGCACGTTCCACTTGCTCCACTCACCACTTATGCAGTGGGTGGCGTTGCAGAGTGTGTCGTGAGGGCCCGTTCATTAGAAGATGTTCGTTCAATTGCGCGCATAGTTTCTCAACACACTCATGTTCCTGTATTTGTTTTGGGTCGGGGTAGCAATGTGTTGGTGGCAGACTCTGGCTTTGATGGCATTGCAATCCTCGTCTCTACGCCAGTTGCCGACACTCATATTTCCGTGACAGGGAATCTCGTAGAAGCTCCCGCAAGCATGACCATGCCGGTGCTTGCCCGACGCTCGGTGGCGGCGAATCGAGCAGGGCTGGAGTGGTGTGTGGGAATACCGGGCACGGTGGGTGGCGCTGTCCGAATGAATGCCGGTGGGCATGGAGCAGAAATTGTGGATTCTCTCGTCTCGGCCACAATCGTTTCGCTCAAGTCTGGAGTTGAGAGCATTGTGCCTGTTGCAGATCTCGGACTGCACTTTCGTGGCTCGGCACTCTCTGGTCATCATGTTGTGGTGAGTGCAACTTTCACTACAACAGAAGGAACTTCGGAAGAGGGCACTCAACTCATCAATGAAATTGTTTCCTGGCGACGAGATCACCAGCCGGGTGGACGAAATGCGGGATCAGTATTTGTGAATCCCTCCCCGGGAAAGGGGAGTGCAGGAGCGCTCATAGATGCTGCAGGACTGCGTGGCTATGCATGTGGGGGCGCTTCTGTTTCTGAAAAACATGCCAATTTCATACAAGCCACAGATTCCGCTACGGCAGGTGACATTGTGGCAGTGATGAAACATGTGCAAGAGGAAGTTGAACGTGTTCATGGCGTGCGCTTACGAAGCGAAGTTCACTTACTCGGTTTTGATTCACAAACAGCCGATCAATTTGCCGATCCTCGTCACTCTGAACCTGAACGTATGTCTGCACTGCACCATGTGGCACACCTATTAGGTGAAATATGAGCGACATCCCAAAAGAACCAAAAGAGCCAAAGGGCATGCCCGACGAAATTTCAGTGACCGATGTTTCATCTGAGGTACTCGAGGAACTGTCAACTCTTTTTGGTCGTAATGATCCAAAACCTGTGGCGGACAATGTAGATAACGACACCACGCATGTGCAGATAACAGACCCAACATCTGAAGATGTGGTTGTTGTCGTTGAAGATGAGTCTGAAGAAGTTCAGGAATCAGATGATGGTTCGTTTGGTGTAGTGATCTCTTTTGCGGATGGAGAAATTCGGTCACGGGATAGTTCTGCACCGAGAGATCCTTTACTCCGCCCTCTCTCTTCGCATGGCGACATTGTGGAAATTACCGATGACAGCGGTGGGACTGTAGTGATAGACGCCGATGAAGTTGATCGAGTGGTCATCGTGGACGATGACAGGCCAGATCCACGATTCGAAGAGCGTCGTCGCAAGATGGAGCGTCGCGACCGCCTGAGAAAAGTGAAGTGGCTAAAGCTTGCTGGCGTCATTGTCGGTGCATGTGTTTTGATTGCAGCAGTATTGGCGTCACCTCTCTTTGCTATTCGCCGTGTTGCATTTGAAGGAACTGTTTACACGTCTACTAAGACCATGGATGCGGTGCGGAATGCATTAAAAGGATCCTCAGTATTTACAGCTAACACTTCCAAAGCCAGAACTGTGTTGCTTGCAGATCCGTGGGTGGCTGATGTCAGAATCACAACCGACTTTCCCGGTAAGGCGCTTGTTGAGGTGTCGGAGCGTGTTCCCGTTGTTTGGTACGTGGGCGATGACCTCAAAGCGCGCATTGTTGATGCACGCGGAAAAGTGATAGAGGTTCTCACAGGCTGGCCTACGAAGTATCTGCAAGTGCGTGGAGTCGGACCATCGCTCGAGGCTGGTGCGACGGCAGACGATGTGTTCCGTGCAGCAGCGCAATTAGTTCTTGCGCTTCCCGATGAGATCAAGCCGCGAGTGAAAGCACTCGAGTGGGGGGCGGGGGGAGAGCTCTCCATGATTCTGAAATCTGGCACCATCATTCGCTTTGGCCCTCCCACCGACCTGCAGAACAAATTGGTGGAAGTGGTGGTGTTGCTTCGCCGTCAAGACCCTGAAACTCTTGCAGTTATTGATGTTTCCACCGGAGATCCCACAGTTTCGACAAAATAGGCCAATTTTGAGGCCGCCTATGGAGGGAATTGCCACAAAATTGGGCTCGGCTGTGGAAACATTGACCTACACAGTCCTATTGGACGTTTTTTCGGAGGAAGAGGCCCATGGCCGGATCACCACAGAATTATCTCGCAGTCATCAAGGTCATTGGTGTTGGTGGCGGCGGTGTTAACGCCGTTAACCGAATGATCGATGCCGGTTTGCGCGGCGTCGAGTTTGTTGCCATCAATACCGATGCGCAGGCGCTTTTGATGAGCGACGCTGACGTCAAACTCGATATTGGTAGAGAACTGACACGCGGTCTTGGTGCTGGATCAGACCCAGAAGTTGGTCGAGCCGCAGCAGAAGCTCATCGTGACGAAATTGAAGAACTCATTGCTGGCTCAGACATGGTGTTTATTACAGCTGGTGAAGGTGGTGGAACGGGCACTGGTGCAGCTCCGGTGATTGCAGAAATTGCGAAGTCCTCTGGCGCGCTCACTATTGGCGTTGTGACGCGCCCATTTCAATTTGAAGGACGACGTCGTGCCGTTCAGGCCGATAATGGCATCACAAAACTAAAAGAAAAAGTTGACACGCTCATCGTCATCCCTAATGACCGCATGCTCACCATTGCTAACGACAAAACCTCTCTCGTCAATGCATTCAAGATGGCAGATGAAATCTTGTTGCAAGGTGTTGGCGGAATCACAAACTTGATCACCACTCCAGGACTCATCAACACCGACTTTGCAGACGTCAAGATGATTCTCACCAATGCCGGATCCGCTCTGATGGGAATTGGTGTAGCAAGTGGAGACAAGCGCGCAGTGCAAGCTGCCACGGATGCAATTTCTAGCCCACTTCTCGAGGCACAAATTGAGGGTGCACGAGGTATTTTGCTCAGTATCACTGGTCCTTCAAGCATGGGACTCTTCGAAGTGAATGATGCGGCAAAAGTGGTGCAAGGTGTGGCGCATCAAGATGCAAATATCATCTTCGGAACTGTCATCGACGACGAGATGGGTGATGAAATTCGCGTCACGGTTGTAGCAGCTGGATTCGAAAGATGGGATGGTGGCGGTGCTGGTACGTTCTCGCCTCGCTCAACCCGATCATCTGAATCTCGAGGAACCAGCAATGTTCGAGACATCTTCTCTGATGCAGATCCTCTCTCTGGAGATGATGACGATGACTTCGATGTTCCTTCTTTCTTGAAATAGGAACCTTCATTTGATTGATATCCGCGAGGTCGCAGAACGCGTCCATGCGGTGCGCCAGGAGATCACCGAATGCGGTGGCTCGGGCGTTTCTCTTGTTGCCGTCACCAAAACATTTGGTTTCGAGGCAATAGAGGCAGCGCGGGCCGGTGGTTGTGATGCTGTGGGTGAAAACTACGCACAGGAGTTACTGGCAAAACTTGAAGGCCAGAATGCAGGCTTGCCCGTGCACTTCATTGGCTCAATTCAGTCAAATAAGGTGAAATCTCTTGCCCCGGTGGTGTCATTGTGGCAAACCGTAGACAGGGAATCAGTGGTCAATGAGATTGCCCGTCGAAGTGCTGGAGCACAGGTATTGCTTCAGGTGAATACCACGGGAGAGTCGTCGAAAGGTGGTGTGGCACCAGAGAATCTGGACGCTTTGCGAACTCTTGCAGATGCACGAGGCCTCACAGTGCAGGGTCTCATGACAATTGGGCCCACAGGGGGATCGCATGAGAGTGTTCATAAGGCGTTTACACGGCTTCGTGAACTCACCGACCTCCACCACCTGCCCATTTGTTCAATGGGAATGTCTGATGATTTTCGTATTGCCGTGTCGTGTGGCTCCACCATGATCAGGGTGGGGAGTCGGCTCTTTGGGGCACGTCAATAGGTACCTCATTGCAAGATCTCCCACATTGGCGTATCTCGTTGGATTAGCCTAAAGGCATGTCGTTTTTCCGTCGCGCAATGGATTATCTGGGTCTCAGTGGTGATGAGGCATATGACGACTACGACATGTCTATGGAGTACGAGCGTCCTGCACGTCAATCTCGTCCGGGCCCAAGTACAGAACCTCTTGCACGTCGTGGGTATGAACCTGAATATTCTTCAGAGACAGTTCGTCCACCAGCTCGCCCATACCGCATTGACGACACCGGTGCAGCGCGTCGTCCCGATGACTCAGGATTACAAGTTCGTCCTGTTGGCGCACCTCGAACATCGCCATCAGTGAGGCCAGTGCAATCAGTAGGTGACACTGTGACTGTGCGCCCGCGTGACTTTGCACAAGCTCAAGAGATTGGTGACTGCTTTAAAGACGGAGTTCCAGTCATCGTGAATCTTGAAGGTGCCGATAGAGAAATGTTGCGACGAATCTTGGATTTCGCAAGTGGTCTTTGTTATGCACTCGGTGGCACCATGGAAAAAGTTGGCAGTGGTGTGTACTTGTTAAAGCCTGCTGTCAGCTTTGACACTCGTTACTGATTGACATGGGAATAGTCGCTGACCTTCTCACGTTGTATGCACTTGCCATTGTTGTGCGAGCAATCTTGTCTTTCTTTCCGCTCTCATACGGCAGTCCACTTCGCACTATTTCTGACTTTCTATTCCGAATCACGGAACCGGTATTTGCTCCCATCAGGCGCATATTGCCAGCCACTGGCGCATTTGATTTCACGCCACTGATCGTGTTGCTGGTGATTGAGTTTGTTCTTGTGCCGATTATCAGAAGTCTTTAGCGATAGATCCTTTGGGGGTAGCCCTGGTCGCCTCTAGCCTTGTGATGTGACGTACCCCCAGGTTGACCCTCAGCCCAACTTCCCGCGCATGGAAGAAGGCGTGCTTGCTCGCTGGGAACGAGACAAAACTTTTGAGACATCGGTGAGCGCACGACCCGCCGGAGTCAATGGAGATAACGAATTCATTTTTTACGATGGCCCTCCGTTCGCTAACGGCCTACCTCACTACGGTCATTTACTCACTGGCTTCGTAAAGGACGCGGTGCCTCGCTATCAAACAATGCGTGGCAAACATGTGGAGCGTCGATTTGGCTGGGATTGTCACGGGCTTCCAGCGGAGGTTGAAGCAGAAAAAGAACTCGGAATCGCTGGGCACCCCGCGATCACGGAATTTGGAATCGACAAATTCAATGAAGCATGCCGTACAAGTGTGCTGCGCTACACAGACGAATGGCAGAGGTACGTCACCAGACAGGCTCGATGGGTCGATTTTGCGAACGATTACAAGACCCTTGACACGCCGTACAT
>JALRGJ010000040.1 GCA_023253435.1 Ilumatobacteraceae bacterium
ACTTCTTACTCAAGGCGCCATCGACGCTTTGTTGCACCACGGTGACGAAGTGCAAAAGATGACCTATTTGCCAAAGATGATCTCTGGCGAGTGGACAGGCACAATGAACCTCACGGAGCCCGATGCAGGTAGCGATGTAGGTGCTGTACGCACTAAGGCCGTCAAGAATGCTGACGGCTCATACTCCATTACGGGAACCAAGATCTACATCACATTTGGTGAGCACGATATGGCCGAGAACATCATTCACTTAGTGCTTGCTCGTACCCCCGATGCACCTGCGGGAACAAAAGGAATTTCGTGCTTCATTGTTCCCAAATATCTTTTGAATGACGATGGTTCATTGGGTGCAGAAAACGATGTGAAGTGCGTGAGTATCGAGCACAAAACGGGGATTAAAGCCAGCCCTACCTGTGTGTTGTCATATGGCGATAACGGAGGCGCCATTGGTTATCTCATCGGTGAAGAGAATCACGGCATGGCGTACATGTTCACCATGATGAACCAAGCGCGTTTAGGTGTTGGTTTAGAAGGTCTTGCACTTGCAGAACGCGCTTATCAACAAGCACTTGAATATTCCGTCTTGCGTAAGCAAGGGAGGGCGCCAGGTGCTCCTGCCGGAGAAAGCTCTCAAATTGTGAAACACCCCGACGTCAAGCGCATGCTGCTCACCATGAAGAGCACCATCGAAGCGCTGCGTCGACTTATTTATTGGAACGCAGCGTGTCTTGATACCGCCGCCCATCACCCAGATGCTGATGTTCGAGATAAGGCATCTGATCTGGCCGCATTGTTGATCCCACTTTCCAAGGGTTGGGGTACAGACATGGGCGTGGAACTCACGGGAACAGCAATTCAAATTCATGGTGGTATGGGCTTCATTGAAGAAACCGGTGTTGCGCAGCATTATCGCGATGCTCGAATCACCACCATTTATGAGGGAACAAATGGCATTCAGGCCATGGACCTTGTGGGAAGAAAAATTGGCCTCAAGGGTGGGGCAGTGCTTATGTCGCTGTTCTCAGATATTGAAAGTCTCGATGCTCAACTTGCCCAGCATGATCAGTTGTCACAATCACGTGCAGAGTTGGCATGTGCTCTCAGTGCAGCGCGCGATACCACCCAGTGGATCATGCAAAATGCAACCAACCAAGTTGCTGTTTTGTCTGGAGCAACGCCTTACTTGCGACAGTTGTCAGTTCTCGTTGGTGGTTATGTGATGGCAAAGTCTGCTCTCATCGCGCTGACTTCACCAGAACTTGATGCTGCAACGGTTTCTGCCAAGGTGGGGTCATCCCGATTCTTTTGTGAGCAGATCTTGCCTTCAGTACACGGGCTCACAAGTTCAATTAAGGGTGATGCAGATCTGCTGATGTCTTTTGATGCAGACGCGTTAGCGCTCTGATTACATATCGATGGCGTGCGCTCTGAGCGCATTCATATCGCAAAACTCTGCTGCGGCAATGTGAGTGCTACGCAGTTTCACCTGTGGAGCTTTGCCAGATTCATAAGCCTCTTGCCAGCGTGGTGCGCATAAACACCATTGGTCACCGGCTTTCAGACCGGGGAATCCAAATTGGGGCATGGGAGTGGAGAGGTCATTTCCTGCGGCTTTTGAGAATTCCAAGAATTCATCGGTCATCACGGCACACACGGCGTGAACACCCGTGTCATCGCCACCCACCTCACAACATCCGGTGCGATAAAAGCCTGTCATTGGTGATGTGCAACATGTTTCCAATGGCTCACCGAGAACATTGACTTGGTCTGTTTGTGTGAAACCTTCCATTGCGCCACGCTATCTGTTACCTCTCTTGTGCAGATGCACAAGTAGCCTGAGAGAGCATGTCTGATCGCCCCCGCTACCGTTTTGCACCTTCGCCCACTGGTTTCTTTCATGTCGGTGGCGCTCGTACCGCCCTGTACAACTGGGCACTCACTTTGCGCACTGGCGGCACCTTTGTATTACGTATTGAAGACACCGATGAGTCACGTAATAGTCCAGAGTGGACACAAGGCATTATCGACGCACTGTCTTGGTTGGGAATCGATAGTTCCCATCCTCAATTTGAAGGCCCGTATTTTCAGTCTCATTATGCAGAACAGCACAAAGCTGCGGCAATGCGTTTGTATGAGGCCGGGCATGCCTATTGGTGTGACCTCACTCCAGAGCAAGTGCAAGAGAGAGCTAAAGAATCTGGCAAGCCTGGTTACGACGGCTATTCCCGTGACAGGGGATTAGAGCCCGGGCCAGGACGAGTATTGCGCTTCAAAGTTCCGTCTGGCGTCACGGTGGTTAAAGATCTTGTGCGTGGAGATGTTGAGTTCTCTAACGACACAATTGAAGACTTCGTGTTGTTGCGCAGTAACGGAAGCCCCATGTTCTTGCTGGCAAATGTGGTGGATGACATAGAGATGACTGTTACCAATGTTGTGCGAGCAGAAGAGCACCTTCCAAACACCCCAAAGCAACAAATGTTGTGGGAGGCATTGGGTCGCACTCCGCCTATGTGGGCTCATGTACCTGTACTTGTCAATGAACAACGTAAAAAGTTGTCTAAACGACGAGACAAAGTTGCACTTGAGCAATACAAAGAAGAAGGGATTCTTCCCGATGCAATGGTGAACTATCTCATGACCCTTGGTTGGGCTCCTGCAGGCGATGAAGAAATTGTTCCGTGGGCTCGCATCGTTGATGAATTCCGCCTTGAAGACGTGAATCATTCGCCAGCATTTTTTGATGTCAAGAAGTTGTCCGCTTTTAACGGTGACTACATCCGCGCCATGCCTCTCGACACATTCATTGATGCTTGCGCTCCGTATTTAGCCACAGGTCATTGGCCAGCAGATCGATTTGATCAGCAGGTGTTTAATTCTGTTGCACCTCTTGTGCAAACACGAGTTGCCACATTGTCTGAAGTACCAACAATGGTGGATTTCTTTTTCTTGGCCGATGCCGATATCAACGAAGATGCGTGGAACAAAACAATGTCTTCAGACTTTGCAAAAGATGTTCTGTCTGATTATTGCGCTGCATTGCAAACATGTGAATGGAGCCATGATCCACTCAAGGCTGCCCTTGAAACATGGACGGAATCCCGCGGATTGAAATTGGGTAAGACTCAAGCACCTATTCGAGTTGCGATTACCGGGCGCACAGTGGGCCCACCACTATTTGAGAGCATTGAGATCATGAAAAAAGATGAAGTGATTCGTCGACTTAACTCTGCTCTTGCACGATTGAGCTAACGGCGTGGCGTCGTTTTTGCGATCCACAGTTCGAGTAACTCTCGCCGTGTTTATGGGAATTGCTTTTTATTTTTTGACTGTATTCATTTCCATCTGGACTGCTGGAAGAACCAATAGCAATACAAATGCAGAAGCCATTGTTGTGATGGGAGCTGCACAGTATGACGGTGTTCCCTCGCAAATGTTGGAGTCTCGTTTACAGCATGCATTGAATTTGTATGAAGACAATCGCGCACCAGTGATAGCTGTGACCGGTGGCAAAAGAGAGGGTGACAGATTCACAGAAGCAGAGACATCCAAAAGGTGGCTAACGGAGAGAGGAGTACCTCAAACGGCAATCATCATGGAGTCTTCTGGAACATCAACCTGGGAGTCGCTCAGCAATCTTGCACCTGTTTTACAAGATGCCAATATTCAAAAAGTTCTCGTGTCAACGGATCAATGGCATGTGCAACGCAGTGTTCTCTCCTTACGTGAACTTGGATTCTCGGCAACTGCTTCACCCATTCCCAATGGGTTATGGAACGGCGTTGTTCGCTCGCCTGTGAAGTATGCAAAAGAGATTTTTGGTGTTGGTGTTGGCCGAATCGTGGGCTTCAAAACACTGTTGTCAATCACCGGTTAATCCGTAAACTGATCAACGCACTGGGGAATGGTGTAATTGGCAACACAGCAGTTTCTGGTACTGTTATTCAGGGTTCGAGTCCTTGTTCCCCAACCAGGCTCCCATCGTCTAGTGGCCTAGGACACCACCCTCTCAAGGTGGCGGCACGGGTTCGAATCCCGTTGGGAGTGCCAATTCGTTTGTGTGTCAACGGCACTGAAGTCAGTCATGTCAGACTGAGTCTCCATGTTTGCTGGACTCTTATCTATCCCCGAGGCGGTGCTGCTTGGCATTGTGGAAGGCATCACTGAGTTCCTGCCCATCTCATCCACTGGGCACCTGCTTGTTGTTGGAGAGCTGATCAATTTTGGAAACGGTGACGCTCAAGTGGCGGCAGATACCTACTCGGTAGCCATCCAATTTGGAGCAATATTGGCTGTATTGGTGTTGTACCGGCAACGCATTGTGTCGATGTTGCGAGGTGTATTTGGGGCAGACCCAGCTGGCAGACACTTGCTTGTGGCTCTCGTTGTTTCTTTCATACCGGCCGCGCTCCTCGGAGCAATTCTTGGCGACAACATTAAGGACGTGTTGTTCGGGCCAATACCCGTGACCATTGCATGGGCTGTTGGCGGGTGCGCACTATTGATCTGGAAGCCACGCTCGGGGACGCTGAGTCTTGATCAACTTTCATTACGCAGCGCATTCATCATTGGTGTTGCACAGGGTCTTGCACTATGGCCAGGCGTCAGTAGAAGCCTTGTCACATTGGTGGCTGGTGTTGCGCTCGGTCTCACGATGGCAGCAGCAGTGGAGTTTGCATTTTTACTTGGCCTCATCACACTTAGTGCTGCAACTTTTTTAGATCTCAGCAAACACGGCGGAGAACTAATTGACAGCTTTGGAGTAGCCGCACCGTTAGTGGGGCTACTTGCTGCATTCCTAACGGCGATCCTTGCTGTGCGATGGATGGTGGAATACCTCAATACTCGCTCTCTAGCGGTGTTTGGTTGGTACAGAATCGCCGCTGCAGGAGTCAGCGTGGTTTTGTTACTTGCAGGAACGCTGTAGCACCAGAAAGTAGTTGCACCCTCTCTTATGAGAGTTGCGAGATGACTTCTGAACCAATCAACTCAATGTGATCAAGATCCGTTAAGTCAAGGATTTGTGTATACACACGCTGGGCTCCAGCCTCAGACCACGCGCCAAGTTTCTCCACTACTTCTGCAGGTGTTCCGCACAAACCATTTGCGCGCAACTCGTCTACTTCTCTGCCAATTGCAGCAGCACGACGAGCAATGTCTGCCTCGGTTTTCCCTACACAGACCACCTGAGCAGATGAATACACAAGTGACTTGGGGTCACGACCAACGGTGGAACACGCTTCTCGCACTCGACCACATTGCTCTATGAATCGCTCAGTGCTTTGAAATGGAAGATTGAATTCTGCGGCAAATCGTGCAGCGAGCATGGGTGTGCGCTTTGGTCCGCCACCTCCCACAATGATGGGAGGGGGTGACTGCACGGGCTTTGGCAATGCGGGAGAGTTAGCAACTTGATAGTGCGAACCCTCAAACGAGAAGGTATCACCTTCTGGTGTATTCCATAATCCAGTTATCACGCTTAATTGTTCAGTGAGAATGTTGAAACGTTCGCCCAATACAGGAAACGGAATTCCGTATGCAGTGTGCTCGTCTGTATACCAACCAGCGCCCAGCCCAAGTTCCACTCGACCACCAGACATGTCATCAACGTTTGCAACGCTGATGGCGAGCACACCTGGGTGACGAAATGTTGCAGAGTTCACCAAGGTGCCCAGGCGAATAGAGGATGTTTCTCGTGCGATTCCGGCAAGTGTGATCCAAGCATCGGAGGGGCCGGGCAAGCCAGAAAAGTGCGTTCCCATTTTGAGGTAGTGGTCACTGCGGAAAAAGGCATCGAAGCCCGCTGCTTCTGCAGTGTGAGCCACTGAAAGAAGTTGTTGATAACTGGCGCCTTGTTGAGGCTCGGTAAATACTCGAAGTTTCACGATGACAACTTAGCCACATGTTCATCAAGAAAATTCTTGAGCATCTTGGCGAATTTTGTTCCACCTACTGCATTCATATGAACTCCTCCGCCTCTAAACCATTGTTTCTTCCCACGTGACTTGGTATTCCAATCAAAAAGATCAATGTCGTGCACATCAACTTGCGTTTGTAGGTACTCGTTAAATGTGCGCGCACGAATGCGCACCGGCTCGGCCTCTCTGTAGGTTCCCCACACAAGTGACGCTCCCATTTTGTGGACGGTGCGAGAGATTTTTTGTACGGCTTCTTTGAGCGTGAGGAGGGAGCTGTCGTTGTACCCAGTCATCACCACAACAATGTCGATATTGTCATCGTTGTGTTGTTCAATCAACGTGTGAGCTCCGTATTTGGCGCCACTCTTACAGCCAGGGCTCAACAACTTTTGGCATCCCCACACTTCAAGAATCAAGTTGAACTGAGATGTCCAGAAAGGTTTCTGTGAGGGTTTCCACCAACTGAGTACTGCTGCAACAGAGTCGCCCACAATCAGAACATTCTTTTTCTCTTCCGCGCGTACTGGTGCGGCGTGTAATGGAAAAAAAGTGTGCAAACACATCACCACGAGCACAACGCTCAGAAGTTTTTTGATGGTGAAGGTTTGCATCCCTTACACACTAAATGGCTGGCTGCAGAGTCCAATCATGATGGGCGATGCGAAGTTGCTCTGGTAGTCGACTCAGATGCCGAATAGGTACTTGGGGGAGAACTTCTCTCACTGCGTATACGGAATGAGGCGAAGTGGCTATCTGTTGAGCCACGCCAAACATCACACAGCGTTGGATGGCCCTGGTAAACGGATTGTGTTTTCCCTCGGTGTACATCACGCCAATTCCACGAGCGAGATCTGGCAAGTGAACGCTGTAACCCTCTGGATGTTGGGACAAACCTGATGCCAAGCGCCGAGCTAGCCATGTGGCGGTAGGGCCAAGGACTGGTAGCCAGAACATCTCTACATAGGGGTCTGCAATGTTGTAGCCGCGAGACTCCACCACAGGGTCATGCCAAGAAACAACCTGGATTTCTGTGGGTAATGAGACCGTGGTGGTGTGTACAAGTGATGAATGTGACATGGCTTCCTATGGTGTGGTTTTTCTGAGATGTGTGCGTGTTTGTCAGACTGGGGAAATGGATCGCGGTCTTCCGGCAGAGGAACTGATAAACGAAGCACAGGAACTCATCGCTGAAGCCAAAAAAATTGTCCTACTTACTGGCGCCGGTATTTCAACAGACTCGGGTATTCCGGATTACCGC
The DNA here is from genome assembly GCA_023253435.1 of Ilumatobacteraceae bacterium. Taxonomy (GTDB): domain Bacteria; phylum Actinomycetota; class Acidimicrobiia; order Acidimicrobiales; family Ilumatobacteraceae; genus UBA2093. The sequence continues at coordinate 7,174 of JALRGJ010000040.1, forward strand.
GGACCAAATGGAGTCTGGACCAAAAATCCCAAAGCGGAACAGATCTCTAATATCAAGTACTACATCTCAGATCCGGAAGTTCGCAGACTTGCATGGCAAAGCAGAGTGAATTCTCCTAACTGGCAAGCGCAACCAAACAATGGGCATCATGCAATCGTTGAATTGCAAAAGTCGGGGAAATTGCATGCACTGGTAACGCAAAACATTGACGAACTACATCAGCAGTCCGGGATTGACCCTTCATTAGTAGTGGAAGTGCACGGCACAATGCGTTGGTCCCGGTGTTGGGAATGCGCACACAGATTGCCCATGCAAGAAACGCTGGACAGAGTGCGTGCAGGAGAAGAAGATCCACCGTGTCTGGTGTGTGGCGGAATTTTAAAAAGCGACACCATCAGTTTTGGTCAAGCTTTGGTGCCAGAAGTCATTGATCGTGCAATGACGGCAGCAGAGGAGTGCGACCTTTTGGTTGCTATCGGAACAACTCTTGCTGTGGGGCCAGTGAATCAGATGGTGCCACGAGCGAAAGCAACCGACTCTCGCATCATCATCGTGAATGGCGATCCCACCGACATGGACCGCTATGCGCACGTGGTGTTGAACGGGGGCATTACGCCAATTTTGCAGACCCTTTTTGGCGGTGTTGAATTCCCGACTTAGTTGGTAGGGTTTTCACATGGCTTCGTTCCGCGATCTTCTCGCTGCTGCAAAATCACAGATCACAGAAATCGATACATCAGACGCTCAATCACGCATTGATGCTGGTGGTGTCCTTGTTCTCGACGTGCGAGAGCCAGATGAATTTGAACAAGGCGCGTTGCCCCACGTTTTGCATATTCCACGTGGTCACCTTGAAGCACAAATAGAAGGTCGCGCAACCGATAAAGATCAAGAAATCATTGTGTATTGCGCGGGCGGTGTCCGAAGCGCGTTTGCTGCACAAACATTGCAAGAACTGGGTTACTCCAACGTGTTGTCTATGGCTGGTGGCTTTGGCAAATGGAAAGACGAAGGTCGTCAGTGGACTCAGCCGGTGCAACTCACTCCTGATCAGCGCAATAGGTATCAACGCCACCTCTTGTTGCCAGAAGTAGGAGTGGAAGGCCAGGCACAACTTCTTGGAGCCAAAGTACTCATGCTGGGTGCAGGAGGCCTGGGTTCACCAGCAGCGTTGTATCTTGCAGCGGCTGGCGTTGGAACAATCGGCATCGTAGACATGGACGATGTAGATGCATCTAACTTGC
>JALRGJ010000003.1:0-15006 GCA_023253435.1 Ilumatobacteraceae bacterium
GTAAACGCACTGGCCCCCCATGAATTGGCTCTAGTGGTTCACCGTCAAACTCCCATGTCACGAGCGAGTTATCGAGTAACGCATCTGCCAGTGGGAGGTTTGCTGTGTAACCAAACTCTGCATGACCCATGAGATGAGTTGCATTTGAATGAACTCCGGCGCGCTCTAGAAGATCACGTACTCGTACCCCACGCCATACAGTGTCGAACTTTGACCACTTTGTGACGCAGTGAATATCTGTTGTTACTTCAATTGATGGCAAAGCTGTGAGTTCTTCAAAAGAAAGTGTGAACGGAGCATCTACAGCGCCACCCACTGCAAGCGACCATTCGCCAGGTTGATACATAGGAACATCGCCCAGATGCAATACAGGAAATCTGTCGGTGAGATATTGACCCGACGGAAGACGAGCAGGGTCGTACCCCTTTTCCGCCAGCTCTTTGCGATTGTTGTCAAAGAATCCCATGCGACCAGTCTGCCGTGTTGATACCGTCACCACATGCCTCTCTACGTAGTTCGTCATGCAAAAGCCGGCAGCAGATCTACTTGGACAGAAGATGACCGCACTAGGCCCCTCGTTGAAGAAGGTTGGGAGCAAGCCAGAGCGTTGGCCAAACGCATAGCTCCACTCTCACCATCCGCTCTGCTCGCCAGTCCCTTTTTGAGATGCATTCAAACACTCGAGCCCCTTGGCGAAATGTGCGGTCTGAGCGTGAAGATTGAGACCCGAATTGAAGAAGACTCTCCGCTAGAAAAATCTCTTGCTGCTTTAGAAGATGCCCCAGACAATGCAGTGCTGTGTAGTCACGGAGACGTCATACCCGATGCCATCAACGGATTATTGCGACGAGGCATGGAAATTGATGGCCCACACGCATTAAAGAAGGCAGCCACTTTTGTACTGCACCGAGAGAACGGCGTATTTGTGCGAGCCCAATATTGGGCTCCACCCAGCGAATAACCGTCAGTTATTTACCGAGCGCCTTGTTCACATCACCCACGATGGCATCGACAAAAGATTTTGTAGATGCAGGCGGATTCATAGATACACATACATCAAGTTGTTTCTTCGACAATTGAGCGTTGTCAAAGAATCTGTAATAAATGATTCCAAGAAAACAATGAGAATCTGGATAGGACGAATCTATTTTTTGGGCGCGCAGCAAATCACCAACAGCGGTGGCTAGCGCAATCTTTTTTAGGTCCCCTGTGGCATCTCGCGAGGCAAGTGCCAGTAACCATGAGCGATATGTGAGCGCCTCCACATTGTCTGGCTCCAATTTCAGAACTTCTGAATACAGTTCGATGGCTTTTTGAGGATCGGAAAAATTCAGTTGACGTGCTGTAGCCAAAACGTTTGCCGAGCTTTGTTCAATGCCACCACTCAAAGACTGACCAGGGATACGTTGACCAGATTGTCTGGCTACAAGTACCCCTAGGCCAATTCCCGCTGCAATAACAACACACGCCACAACGATGCGTTTTCTCCACGGAGTCGTGGGTTCCCCAGCTAATTCAACAGATGCCTCCAAGGCGCGAGTGATAGCCGCCGTGCGAGCAATGTACCCATCTCGAAGTGTGTTGTAATCCTGATCATCAATATCGCCCGCTGCCCGTTCACGCTCTAGATCACGAAGTGAGTTCAGTAAAAACTGTTGTTGATGACGTAGTTCTTCACTCATCACACGTTCTCATCATCTGTGGGATCTTGTGCCAAGAGCCTCTCCACTAAGGCAATGTCTTGCGCGCTGGCATCGCCTAAGTTCTGACGTTTCCATCGACGAAACGCCATGGCAAGACCAACAACAGAACACACCAATGCCGCAATAGGCAAGACCCACACCAATGAATCAAGACCTGTTGCTCGTGGCACCAACAACACTTGTGCATTAAAGGTACGTGCGATTCCGGCGATGATTTGATTGTCTGTCAGTTTGCCCGATGCAACATCACGCGCTACCTGAGTACGAATGGCTTCCGCTGCGGATGCACGTGAAACGTACACACTTTCACCATCACACGTGGGGCACGCAAGCCTCTTTGAAATTGCATCAATCCGATCACCTTGCGTACGAGGGCCAGAATCTTTAGTTGCTCCAACAGCAAGTAATGCGACAACAATGACTCCCATCAACATCCAGACTGGCCATGACTTCAACTTCTTCATGACTCTGTACCTGTGTATTGACTCTTCAACTCATTGAGTTTCTCTGTGAGGTATCCAGCCGTGAGCGCTCCTGCAATTCTGGCTCGTACAAAGCCATCTGGGTCAATGATCCAAGTTTCAGGAACCTTGGCAACACCAAAAGCAACAGATATTGCTCCGTCGTCATCTCTAACAATGGGCCACGTACCGCCATTGGTATCAAAGAAAGCTGTGACAGCGTTATCAGAGTCATCATTCACGATTGTGTACAACTCTGCAGGGTTAGCTGACGCAGCTTGATCTTTCGTGAATTGCACAAGAAATGGATGTTCTTGTCTGCATGGAACACAGGTGGAGTTGAAGAAATTAAAAACCACCCAACTACCTTTGCGACGTGCAAGATCAAAATCTGGACCGTTCAGTGAGGTTGATTGAACAACAGGCGCGGGCTGACCAAGAAGTGGTGAACGCGCAATGTCTCCCCCGCCCGGTTTTGCAAATGCAAACAGCACAATCAGCCCAATAAGAACAACTCCTACAGCACCAGAGATATAAGGAGCAACTGGACGTTTGCTCATACGAGTTCCTCGGTGGGAACAGGTGCAGAGACTGGGTCTGTAGGGCGTCTGCGTCTGCCGGGGAATGCGGCCAGCAATGTCCCTACACCCATCAACCCTCCACCTATCCATAACCACATGATCATGGGCTTAATGAACACCTTGATCTTTGCGCTCTTGCTTGTTGCCTTTACTGGTGGTTCAAGCGTCAGATAAATGTCTTTTATAAATGATGTGCGCACTGATGGTGTCCCGATGTTCTGACCCATGGATTTGAACTTGGTGACCGCGGGCGCATACGCCTGACCGCCATCAATACGAACATTTGCGGAGATGCTGGTACGACGCGCATCTACTACTTCGGAGAAATTCACTAACTCAAACGTGTGACCACCAAAAGAAACTGGAACGCCTTGCTTCAGATTCAATTCTTGACTATGAGTGAAACTGTTAGACGCGGCAAGAGCAACTGCAATCAAGATGACTCCTAGGTGAACCACCATTCCGCCATTGGCTCTTCCCACTAAACCGCGCCATCCTTGACGCCGTGTAGCAAGAACTAATTGCCTGAGTGCAGCACCACCGGAGAATCCACCCAACATAAAAGTCAGGAGCGGTTCAATGCCTGTTGCTCCTAACGCTAGAGAAAGCACGAGTGCGCCGATGCCACCCCAAGCAGGCCAGAACAAACGTTGTGACAGCAATTCCCCTGATGCCTTTCGCCACGGCAACACCGGAGCAATGCTCATCAGAAATAGCAGCGTGATTCCTACGGGCACCGCAAGCTGATCAAAGAACGGCTCTCCTACAACGAGTTGGCGATTCTGTAGTGCTTCAACTATCAATGGGAACACGGTGCCAAGTAACACCACAAATGCAAAAACACTAAAGATCACGTTATTTGCAAGAAACGCACCTTCACGGGAGACCGGAGAGTCGATGGTTCCTGGAGCGCGCAATTTGTCTCCACGCCAACCAATAAGACCAACAGAAACAACAACAATTAGAGCAAAGAACCCGAGCAAGAATGGCCCAATGTCTGAGTCACTGAACGCATGAACACTGTTCAAGACACCTGAGCGCGTAAGGAACGTGCCAAGAATTGTGAGACTAAAAGTGGCAACAAGTAATGACAGGTTCCACACACGCAACATTCCTCTGCGTTCTTGCACAAGTACCGAGTGAATGTAGGCAGTTGCCGTAAGCCACGGAATAAATGATGCGTTTTCTACGGGGTCCCATGCCCACACACCACTCCAACCGAGAACCTCGTAACTCCACCATGAACCCAAGATGATTCCGAGTGTGAGGAGTCCCCAAGAAAACAATGCCCAGCGTCGGGTCTCTACTAGCCAGCCCTCACCCACCCGTCCGGTGATGAGCGCCCCAATTGCAAACGCAAATGGAACTGTCATACCTACATAACCCATATACAAAATGGGTGGATGGAACATCACAAGAATGTGGTTTTGTAACAGCGGATTCGGACCGGGGCCATCAAGCACTCCAGGTGCACCTGCCGCAAATGGGTTTGCTGGGCCCAATGTAAGTACAAAGAAAAACACTGAAACGAAGAACATTGTTGCCAATGCCCAGCCCACCATTGGATCTGAAAGACGCGTTTTGTACTTCACAGCAATACCTACTGTGAGCCCTGTAAGTACAAGTACCCACAGCAAAATTGAGCCCTCTAACGCACTCCACACCGCAGTGAAGTTATAGATAGCTGGTGTGCTCCATGATCCGACTTTTTGCACATATGCCAATGAGAAATCGCGAGTAATCATCGCCCATTCCATGGCCGTAAAAGCACCCACGGTTGCAACACACATAAGCACGGCGAAACGAGGAACCAACCTCATGACTTTTGGGTCGTTGTTTCGTGTTCCTGAAATTGCAGCAAACATTCCAAAGAATGCGCCAATTAAGCCAACGAGTAATGCTCCCCTACCGAGCGGCCCAGCTAATCCTTCTGCACTGAACATGCGGCGGCCTCTGAATTAGCGCGATCCATACGTGTTTCGTTTTTCTCCACGTATTGATTGGAGTGTTTTACTTCAATGCGATCGCTCTCAAATTTTCCGTTTACTAAACGACCATGGGCAACCACAGGAATGCACTCCTGAAAAACTCCGCCCGGATCTCCTTGGTACACAACATTCAGATTCTTCATATTGAAAGTCATGCTGAAGGTAGTGCTGCCGTTCAATTCCTTTACTGAATACTGCTCCACAATGCCTTGCACGCGCATTCTGCGATCACCTTCGCAACCATCTCGTGAGCCCACTTCATCTACGTTGCAGTAATAGTCAATTGCACTTGTTAAAAACTGAGACACAATGACACCTCCACCGACAAGCGCAATCACGATGACTGCAATCGCAAACCAGTTGCGCTTGCGCTTGGGGACAATTGTCTCCTCAGAGTTACTGCGAGGAGTTAAGTCCACGGAAATTCCTCACGAGATGCATTTTGAGACAAAGAGCGTCCGCGCTTCACGATGAAAACTGCATACACCACAACAGAGACTGCAGTGAGAACCCAACTACCAATAATGAAAGACGCATGTTCCATTACACACCTGCCTCTTCACGACGTGCAACAATTGCGGCGTCGAGTCCTTTGTCTGCGTATGCATCTTCTAGCCACAAAGTGCGTTGACGATGAATGACGAGCCACACAAACAAAAGGGTGAACGCCACAAGGCCAAAGAAGAGCGAAAAGAGCATGAGGCCATCGAGTTCAACATCTGTTCCCTTATCTGCAACTGAAGCTTCTTGATGCAGCGAACGCCACACACGGACACTGAAGTGAACGAGAGGGATTTCAAGCACTGCGAGAAGAGCAAGAACACCGGAGCGACGCGCACGTTGCCTGTGTGTTCCGCCAAGTCTGCGAACAGCTAGATAACCAATGTATGTAATAAAGAGGAATGCGGTGCTGGTGAGACGCGCATCCCATACCCAGTAGGTGCCCCATGTAAGACGACCCCACAAACTTCCGGTGACAAGAGAAATTGCAACAAATAAAACACCAATCTCAGCAGAGGCTCCTGCAAAGCGATCCCAACCGAGTGAACGATTCTTGGCCGTGAGATACACGGCCGAACTAATTGCCGTGAAAGCAAATGCCATGTACGCCACCCAAATAGAGGGGACGTGAACGTACATGATGCGAACAGTGCTGCCTTGCACCACATCTTCTGCAGAGAACACCAAACCAAATAGAGAAAGGGCGATGAGCGACGCAATCACGAGAACTCCCAATGTTCTTGTGGCTGGGGTGCCGGTACCCGATGGGCTGGTTTTGTCCAATTGCACGGCTAACAGTTTGACCTGAAAGAAGGAGTGTGGGAAATCGGCGGGGAGTGACTTATTCGTCGATGAGGGGCCCGAATGCAACAGACCCCACCACCCCAAAAATCACGGCAAACATAAGGAGGAGAGATATCCAGGGCCAACCCTCAGACACTTTGGCGCCCCCACTCTCAAAGGCGGCTTCTGTAGCCCGAGTGGCTCCAATTAAGACGGGGGCCACCACCGGAAGAAGAAGCAGTGGGAGCAAGGTCTCCCTACCGCGAACTGCCGACGCAAGACCTCCGTAAATGGTGCCCACAAATCCGAGCCCAATTGTTGCAGTAGCAAGAGTGACAAGCACCTCAAGGAAGCCAAGCGCGCTCATCTCTACGCCGTACAAAACAACTGCAGTGGCAACTAAGAGAAGCTCCAAGGCAAAAAGTTGCACCATGAGTGCAATCGCCTTACCGAAAAAGATTGCCGACGGATCTATTCCTGCAACTCGCAGTGCGTCAAGTGCACCATCGGCAGACTCCACGGCAAATGTCCGTTGAATGACGACCAACATTGAAAACAAAGTGGCAAGCCACACAAGGCCCGGAGCAACCCTTTGCAAGATCCCTTCGTTATCGAGAGCAAAAGCAAACAACACCATGACGATTGCTGAGAAAGGAGCAACTTGGTTCACAAGTATTTTGCTGTTCCATTCAATTGCAAGATCTTTACGAGCTACAGCAAGTGACACCGTGATGCGCGAGACAGAGTGTGTACTCATTGCGCCCGCCCACCATCAATAACTACTGAACGAGATGCCAACGCAGATGCACGCTCGCTTTCATGACTAGACAACACAACAGTGGCACCAGATGCCACTGCGGTGCGTAAGAGAGAATCAAGTTCATCACGGCCTGCAGAATCCAATCCAGCATGTGGTTCATCTAGCAACCACACTTCAGCTCTGCGCACAATGAGACTTGCGAGAGCTGTTCGTCTTCTCTGACCAGCAGATAATTGCGAAGCCTTGACAGTTGCCAGGCGTCCATCAACTCGCATCAGCGACATTGCCGCCTCAACTTCAGCTTGGTTTGCTCCCACTGTTGATGCCCAGAATGAAATGTTCTGTGAGACCGTGAGATCTAAGTACAAACCATTTGTATGACCAAGCAAACCAACCCGAGAACGTATGGCCTCACGTTGAGTGGAGAGGTCGATACCTAAAACGTGGCCTGTTCCGCGTTCAATAGGTAACAAGCCTGCGCACACACGGAGTACAGATGTTTTTCCTGCGCCGTTTGGACCTTGCAACAAAACAATCTCTCCACGGTTCACTGTGAGATCTACTCCCGCAAGAGCAGGAAATCTCCCCAGTAAGGCGACAACACCGTGAAGCTCAATAACAGACTGCATGCGCCCTGAACGCTAGTGATCTCTATGCAGAACTCACAATGCGCAACTAGGGTCATTCCGATGAGTCTGTCGGAGCACACCAGCGGGTCGAGGCTAAATAAGACCCTCGACATAGTGGGGCGCACTCTGATTGGCATTGGCCTCTTCCTCTTGTCGTTTGTGGCGTACCAGTTATGGGGTACCGGGTTAGCGGAAAGCAGATCCCAGAGTTCTCTTTCCACTCAGTTTCAATCGCAAAAGCCCGGTATTCCCTCTTATGGCGGAGTAGTTGGCCAGATTGAGATTCCGGCCATAGATGTCAAAAAATGGATCGTTGCCGGAGTGGACTACAAATCTTTAGAACGTGGCCCTGGGCTATTTCCTAAATCTCCCCTTCCTGGTCAGTATGGAAACGTTGCTCTAGCTGGGCATCGCACTACCTATGGTGCTCCTTTTGGACGAATCAATGAGTTGAACACGGGAGACATCATTAGGTTTGTCACCAAACAGGGAACGTTTGTATACAACGTGAACGGCCCGCCAAAAATTATTGCGGCATCAGAAGTGAGTGTAGTTAAAACAACTGATACCACTCGTTCCATCGTGACTCTCGTGTCATGCCACCCCAAATGGACATCTGAAAAACGAATCATTGTTGTTGGCGAACTTCAGTCATCCATTACTCCACAACCAGCCACCACTTTTGTTGCTAAAGATTCATCTTCAGAAGTTCTCTCAGAGGGATGGTTTCATGATCCGTCCGTGTGGCCAATGGTCATTGCGTTAGCTCTCTTGCTCGTTGCCATTGTTTTGGCGGGACTGTTTGCTATCCGGAAGGGTTTCTCACGCATGATTGTGTACCCAGTAGATCTGCTTGTTTTCCTGCCAGTTCTCTATTTTTTCTTTGAGCAACTCACCCACCTGTTACCCACCAACCTCTAAGGACAGCCCGTATCTCTAGGACATTTGGCATCTGTGGGCATACGATCAAGGCATGACTCCAACTCCCCCATCGCACGACCCTGTTCGCGCGCGACGCGAGCGGATTGCACATTTCAATCTTTTGGCTAACCGAGTTGGTTACCTTTTCTACGCCGTTGCCATTGCCTGTTTTGTCATGGCTTTTGTCCTCGGATTTAAAGGTCCACTCGTCACCACAGTGGTGGTGTGCATTGTTATCGGATCCATTCTTCTTGCTCCGTCCATCGTTATTGGATACGCCGTCAAGGCGGCTGAGCGCGAAGACCGTGAGAACGGAAGATAAGACACATGTCTGAACCAGTTGATCGTCGTCGACAAATTCTTGACGTTGCGCTTGTTGCATTCTCGAATCGTGGTTACCACAACACCTCTATGTCAGAGATTGCAGATGCACTCTCTATGACGAAGCCCGTGGTCTACCAATACTTTGATTCAAAGCGAGCTCTCTATCTTGAACTTCTACAAGATGTTTCAACATCTCTCACTCAATCGGTCACAACTGCTATCGCTCACGCAGACACGCCTCGGGCACAGGTAGAAAGCGGTATGAGGGCATATTTCACATGGGTGAATTCCAACCGTCAGGCATTCTCTTTATTGTTCGAAAGTTCTGAGCGCGTGGACGAAGAATTTGCAGACATCGTGGATGAATTTGAGGAAAATGCAGCTCGCGCAATTGCACCATTTATTACAGCCGATATTTCCCCAGAAGACCAACACACTTTTGCAGTGGGAATAGTGGGAATGGCAGAAACGGTGAGCCGACAAATCTTGCGCAGTGGACGACAGTTCGACCCTGAGACATTTGCCCAAACGCTCGCAGAATTCACTTGGGGCGGACTTCGCTCGGCGGGTCGGCAGTAGAATAGTTACATGCCGAATCCGGGAGAACATCACCCCGCGTTTGAAGAATATTGCGAATGCATCTTCGAATTGCGCGAAGACAACCTTGAGGTCATTCAGGCACGAATTGCTGAACGCCTACGTGTATCTAGGCCATCAGTTTCTGAAATGATCAAACGCATGTCCGATGAAGGACTCATTGCGTTAGATGCAAATCGAATTTCACTCACTACTTCTGGTGAGCAATTGGCACAGCGTGTGGTGCGCAAACACCGAGTTGCTGAACGTTTCATCACCGACATCTTGGGGTTGTCTTGGGCTCTAGCTCACAGAGAAGCTGGTCGTTGGGAACACGTCATGTCTGACGAAATCGAAGAAGCCATGAACAAATTGCTGGGCAACCCCACAACGTGCCCACACGGAAACCCCATCCCCGGATCTTCCTATTCCCCACCATCTTCCATTCCTCTTTCCGAAGTTGGCCCAGGTAGTCAATTCACTGTCTCCCGAATTCCGGAAGAACTGGAGTTCACTGAGGGCATGTTGGAATTTCTTGAAGACAACAATTTGGTGCCAGGAACCCGTGGCAAGTTGAACGAAAAAAATGGAGCCGGTGAACTCACCATTGAGGTAGAAGGCAAAAACATCGTGGTTGATCCATTTGCGTCATTGCGCATTTTGGTCACCGTCTGAAAGATCCTCTCATGAACTCCCCCTTTCGTCTTGGAATAATTGCAACGTGTGTTATTTCGTTGACGTCATGTTCCACCAAAATCATTGATGATCTTTCCACCACATCTACTTCGCCCGGTAGCACTACAACAACAACTATTGCTATACCCCGTGGTGATATTCCTACGTTGCTTGGTGATCTAGCAACCAGTGCACAAGGACTCGGTCAAGCAATTGTCGATGGCGAAAAAGATATCTATACGCGTAAGCGCGCTGAGGCTGATGCAATTTGGAAAGCACTTGAGCCACAGATTAGGGAATCAGGTCTAGACCTAGTTGACGATGTTCAAAGAATCGTTAACTTCTTCCACACCGCTACCGATAGAAAACGCCCTGCGGACGCAGACAAAGCGGAGCGGTTCCTTCAGCTCATCAGAGAGTCTGTAGATACATTGCTCGCAAAGTAATTAGCGCATCGCCACTGGTAGTGGTTGCTGATGCACCACCGTTAGTGATTGCGTGGAACGAGTGAGTGCCACATACAAAAGTCTGAGCCCCTGAGGATCATCGGCCACAATTGCCTCTGGCTCAACAACAATGACGTCGTCAAGTTCCAGACCTTTTGCCAAAGATGCGGGAACAATCGAGAGGTCTTGATCTAAGCCGGCAGCTTGAGCCCGTCCGTGCTCAATGTGAGCGTTGTGAAGTGCCTCAGATATTTCATCCACCATATGATCAGGACAAATGACGGCTGCTCGCCCTGCGTTTGGTCGGGCAATCACACGTTGTGCTTGCACGACAACTTCTTGCGCGAGTGACTGCGACGGCGTTGCCTGAACAATTACTGGCAATTCATCGCCATCGCGCACACTTCTTGGGGCGCGTAATCCGGGAGTTGCTGCGTGCATGACTTTGTCTGCCAACTCCATGATTTGTGAGGGAATTCGATATCCAACAGACAAACCAACAATGCGCGGTTGCTTTTTAGAGGGCAAATACTCAAGAACATTGTCCCAATCGTTGGGGGCCAATGGACCAGTTGCTTGAGCAATATCGCCAACAATTGTCATTGATCCACTGAGTGAACGACGCGTCACCATGCGCAGTTGCATGGGGGTGAGATCTTGCACTTCGTCAATCACAATGTGACCATAAGTGCGGATTTCATCTGCCTCATCGATTTTGCCGCTCCGTCTCGGAATTGGTCCGAGCAAATGACGAGCTTCGTCTAGTAACGCCACGTCTGCATTTGTCCAGCGCACGTCTTTCACAGTTTCAGATCTGGATCTGTGCAAAGTGAGATAATCGGCCTCTGGGATGATGCCGTTGGCAGCAAGTTTGATCAGAGCCTTGGAGCCAAAGAGATCGTGAAGCAATTGAGCCGGTGTGAGAACTGGCCACATGCGCTCAAACACTTCGCGCATCTCAGGAGTATCGCGTAAAAACTCTTTAACGTGATCTGGGTCTGCCTCGCCGCGGACAGTTGCAGCCATAGAGTTCCACACTTCGTTCTCCACAAATTTTCTGGCCTGATTGTGCCTGTGGAATCGACGTCGAGCTTGTCGAACGATGAATTGAGTCTCTTCTGCACGCAACCTGATGTATCCCGTGCCGTATGGCAACACAACATCGTCACGCAGTGGACGTTCTCTGTCTCGAATTGCTTTATCGATGACACGAGACATTTTTATGCCACCCTTCACGCGAGCAACTTCATTGGATTCTTTTCCACCAAATTGCACATCGGGAACTAAGTCCGCAAGAACTACTTGCTCTACCCCAGCTTCACCAAGAGAAGGAAGCACTCGCTCGATGTATCGGAGAAACACCCTGTTTGGTCCGATAACAAGAACACCTTGATCCTCTAGAGGAAAACGATGCGTGTACAAAAGATACGCAGCACGATGCAGAGCCACCACTGTTTTGCCAGTTCCTGGGCCACCTTGCACCACCAACACTCCTGCTTGTGGTGAGCGAATGATCTCGTCTTGTTCACTCTGAATAGTTGCGACAATGTCGCCTAGTTGACCAGTACGACTACGACCCAACGCTGTGAGCAATGTGCTGTATCCACGCAAGTTATTACGAGGATCTGCACTTTCTGCCAAGCCTTCGTCGTGACCAACGCCAAGATGACCTTCACCAAACAGTTCATCCTCAAGTGCCAATAGTTGTGGACCTTCCACAACAAAGTGTCGACGCCTGAGTAACCCCATGGGTTCTCTCCCCGTTGCACGATAAAAAGGCTCGGCAACTGGTGCTCGCCAATCAACTACAACGGGTTCACGATCTTTATCTGCAACCGCCAAACGACCAATATGGAAAGTTTCTACTTCTGATGAAACAACACCATCTGAATCTGGCTGAGGTTCACGATCAATACGACCAAAAACAAGGGCAGCATTTCCAAGATCTAATTGCTCTAAACGGTGCACCAAATTTTCGTCAAATACATTGCGCTCGAGACGTGCTTGAAAAGTTCCCCCTGGCCCAGACGAAGTGAGTTCACGGATTTTCATGGCACCGGTGCGGCTGTCTTCAAGGCACTGATACGCATGCAAGATGTACTCCTGCTCCTGCGCTAGTTCTGGGTGCTGCTGAGTCATAGGTGCCCTATCTGATGAAAGATGTGGCCCAAAAAAGGGGGTTAATGAAGGCTATCGGCGCACACATCATCTGCAATCGGGTCCCGACTGCAAAAAGATCGACGGTTTCGTCACAATCTCGACCCGCACATTGACTGAAATCGCGACTGAGTATTGGAGATATTCATGCCACGGCCACATCTATTCATCAGGCTCTTGCTCAGCATTGCCTCCATCACCTCCTTTACCGCCTTGATCCATCGCCCTCCCGTTGCACTGGCTGATGCCAGTGGCAGTGGATCGGTCACAGACGACAACATTGAGGCCCAGGTGAGTTACACCACTCCTTCTCAGGACGGTGCCACAAAATGCTCATGGCAGCGCGTCAAGGGCATTGATCCAGTGACATCTGGTCAAGCAATCTCCGAGCGTGGATCTGGGCCGGTATTGGAGACTTTGTATTTTCGCGAGTGCAACAACATCATTGTGAAATACATGTGGGTAAAAAACTCAGTGCCTGCAAAAACTGCAGAAGTTGCACAGTCAAAAGTGTCCAAACTGATCCCCACTCTGTTGGCTCGCACTGCACCCGATAACGACAAACTCGTTGTCAATGTTGGTACATGGTTTTGGGTACCAAAGTCATTATGGAAGCCGGTCAGTGTGACTGCTCACATTCCAACAACTGTTGGTCCCATCTCTGTAACCACAACTGCTACTCCCAAGAAAGTGATATTTCATCCGGGTGACGGAAATAAAGACGTAGTGTGCACAGGACCGGGTACTCCATGGCGCAGTTCATTTGGAGATCATGCAACAAGTGACTGCAGCTACACCTATTCCTCTGCATCTCACATTTCCGACTCACGCCTCTACACAACCAAGATGAGTGTGGAATGGGCCATTACCTACACCTCAAATTTGGGTATCCGGGGCCACATCATGGACAAGAGAATCGGCGTAAATTCGCGAGTTCGGGTGTTTGAGAAGCAAGCATTGTCTCGCTGAGGCTTCTACCAATTAGCCTCGCAGGGTACCCAAGTGAGGCAAATCATGACTGATGAAAAAGAACGCTTTCTTCTCGACCGTCGCTACTCAAACATGTTCGAGAATCTCGAGGACTCTGCGTTAGCAGATCTGGCAACGGCACTAGAGGGCGACCTACGCGATGGATTTGCACGCATCATTGGTTTGCCAGAAGGAGCATTTGAAGACACTGCTCAACTGGGTGGACTAGTACGAGACGGAATCTCTAAAAGACGTATGGCCCATGATGCTGGCATCATCCTTGCTGAACCATGCACCCAGTGGAGCATTGAGGAACTCGGTGCAGCTTCTGAAGACCCAACATTGGAAGAGTTGAACGAACTTCTCCCAAGGGCAATTGAAAAATTCGGCCTCACTGCTGTACAACTCATGGTGATTCAGTACTCACGGTCACTCAAGGGATTCCGTCAATTAGTTGCATCAGATGAGCGTTTTGCTGCGCCACAATCCGATGCCGCCTCTACGGTCTTAGTCAAAGATGAAGCGGAACAAGCTGCAAAACGAGAAGCTCGCAAGGCGCGTAAGGCTGCAGAGCAAGCAAAAAAGGCAAAGCAGCAGAATCGCCGCTAGAGGTAACTAGCCAAAAAATACTGTGGCCACGTTGTCGTAGATGGAGAGATCTACATAACGAGTTTTACCCACCATGTCTGCGAGTGGAACAGTGACGATGTCTTCGCCTTGCACTGCAACCATGCATCTTGTGGCACCATCGTGCAGCGCATTGACTGCACCAATTCCTAAACGTGTGCTGAGAACTCTGTCGAATGCAGCAGGGGTTCCGCCACGCTGCACATGGCCAATTTGCACTACTCGAGTTTCAAAACCAGTTCGTGCTTCTAACTCTCGTGCAACATCAACACTGATTCCGCCAAGACGGGGACGGCCAAATGGATCAAGCGCATACTGAGGTTGAGCCATAGTGCCATTTTTGGGTATGGCACCTTCAGCTACAACAACAATGGACGCATACCTACCGCGAGAGTGTTTGCGTTTCACCGCATCTGCAACATGATTGATGTCGAATGGCCGCTCCGGAATCAAGATTGCTGTTGCTCCCCCGGCAATTCCGGCATAGGTAGCAATCCAACCGGTATCACGACCCATCACTTCAACAACTAAAACTCTGTCATGGCTTTCTGCCGTGGTGTGCAATCTGTCTATGGCATCCGTTGCTGTTTGTACGGCCGTGTGAAAACCAAAAGACACATCTGTTCCCACAATGTCGTTATCGATTGTTTTAGGAATGCCAACAACAGTGATACCTATCTCGTCGTGCAAGAGAGAAGCAACAGTGAGTGAGCCGTTGCCACCAATCACAATTAACGCATCAATATCTAACTCAGCAAGATTTTCTTTTACCCGCTGGGGACCATTTGGGTGGTCGTAGGGACTTCCACGACGCGTACCCAAAATTGTGCCACCTTTCGGTAATGCGCCCGCAAGAGAAGCAACGGTGAGTTCTGTGTAGCGCCGTTCTAATACACCGTCCCAAG
>JALRGJ010000003.1:15016-17453 GCA_023253435.1 Ilumatobacteraceae bacterium
GATTGCTTTCCTGGCAACTGCTCTGATGGTTGCATTGAGTCCGGGGCAGTCTCCGCCACCAGTGAGTACGCCAATTCTCATGGCGACACGCTAACGAGTAGAAGTGAGCGGCACAGGAGGAACAGGTTTTTCAGTGGCATGTTTGTCCTTTTCCACCTGTAACTCTGCGAGGAATCGGTCGAGCGTTCCTAACGCAAGGGACGACGCCAGTTCTAAACGGAACTGAACAACAGATGCTGCGGTATCGCCGTATGCAAGACCTGCTGGCTTCCCTTTTGCAGTCATTGCAAATGTGGTAATTCCGCCAGGAAGATGAGACATTGCCATCATCTTTTCAAACTTCCATTCATGAGTTCTTTTTTGACCTTGAAACATGACACGCGAATTAGTGATGAGTGCTGTTCCGGTATCTGTGAGATCCATAGATTCTGCGCCAGGAATTCTTTTGCCCTTTATTCCCCCGGTATTCAAACGGATGCCGCCGAACAACGGGAAAGATACTCCGCCATATCCGGCCTGATATTGCGCTGGCGCTTTCACCAACTCCACATAACCAGCTCCCTGAATGAGCCCCACGGGAATCTCTGACGTTTTCAACATGAAGCCGTAGTCGCTTCTATCTGGAAAGACTTCATCTAATTTGCCAGCAATGCATAACGAGACATGTTCCATCATCTCGTTAATGAGCGCATCTTCTTCATCCCATTGAGACATACGAACGGCGAATACTTGAGTGGCTTCAGCAAATTTTTTTTCTGCTTTGCGTTGTCTTAGTCCACTTAAAAAACCCATTAGCCCACACCTTTAGCTGTATCTAGAGAAAGTTAACTTCATCTCCTACAGACATAACACCAGGGTGTGTGATTTTGGCATAGATGCCTACATTCTGATTGAGATCACGCACAATGTGACGCAAGATTGCACGATCTTCAGGAATGTCTTCATTAATTCTACGAGTGGGCATCACACAGCGTGGGCACGGATCTAGAAACTCAACAATTGCTGTACCAATAGTTGCAGTACGACCCTTCCAAGAAAATTCTGGATGGCCCTCTGGAGCTCCGTCAATGACAAGACTTGGTCTAAAGCGTTTCCAGTCAATCACTGATTGAGGTAGAGCCTTTTGCAACGCCTCAAGGGCAGATGTTGTCATCACCATGAGGGGCCAGCAGTCGTAGTGAGTTCCGGGAGGTGATTCATATTCCATTATCACCGGTGGGAAAACACTGAAGTCTGGCAGTGGTTCATTTTCATCCCTACCAAACACTCCACGAAGCTCTTCCATTGGATCATCTGAATATGCAGGACCCCTGAGGAAATGCTCTGCATTGTTATCAGCTGGCAAAGATTCAAGAGCAACCTGCACTCCAAGTGCCTCAGATAATTTTTCATTGACATCTAAGTCAGAACTGAGCACTGTTGATCCGTTAGGCAATGTAATCACACAGTGATGGGAGGTGTTATTCAGAGGCTGTGCACTGAACTGCATTAAATTGCCAATTCGTTTGGCACCCCGAATGCCCCCACGTTCAAGATCTCGAATTGCCCAGTGCCTATCTCCCAATATTCCTAGTTCAGATACTTCACACTGCGGGATGGTGATTCCCACCATTGATTTCACTGGGTATGACCAGATGTGAGACAACTTCATACCCTCAGCCTCGCAGATGAATCGGTGTACACGTGACACCAGAGAAAGTGCGTTTTAGCTGTAATAGGGGTTTGCGCCGGTGGTGTGGTCTGTGATGTCGCGCACTTTAAGTACACCCTCAACCTGCTCTACCAAGGTTGTTTGCACACCTTCCAGCATTGTCATCTTGCTCATTGAACAGCCATGACATCCACCACCCATGGTGAGGTATGCAACTCCTTCACCATCGTGACCTACAAAGGTGACGAATCCGCCATGCGATGCAAGTGCTGGGTTGACATCTGCCGCAATAACTGCCTCGATATTTGCAGACAACTCATCGTCACGTACTAAGCCCTCAATGTTGGCCATTGGTGGTTTGTTTGGATTACGAATGATGAGCCCTTGACGCTCTGAGTAATCGAGAGTTGCACCATTGATGTGCTCGAAAGTTTGAAGTGGAATGATGACCTTGAGACCATCAATAGTGCGCACTTCATCAGTGAAAGCCGCCTGAGTCACAATCTCAAAGGACAGGTCGTATTTGAACTCCTCACCAGGAGTAGCAATAACTTCAAGCCGTAAACCGAGTCGTTCTTTTTCAGGCTCTTCGTCTCGCAACATTTTTAGCTGCGTTAAAGCAACCTCAGTGATTTCAATGATGGTGTCTGCGTTTTGCGGTGCAAGAGGGCTCACACCCCGAAGGCTAGCGACTATTGCCCCACTCGCAATGACGACCCACCACCATCTACTTGAATGCGCTGACCCGTGACATATGACGCCATGGGAGAGCAGAAATACAGCACA
>JALRGJ010000003.1:17463-27848 GCA_023253435.1 Ilumatobacteraceae bacterium
TGTCTGTCTCTACAAGACCGGGGGCAACGATATTGACGCGAATGTTGTTGGGTCGCTCTTCTTTGGCCAAGGTCAGTGCAAGCGCCTCCATTGCTGCTTTGCCCATGTTGTAGGGAGCACCATTTGCGGACATGCCAGAAGTTGCTACAGAGGAAATAAAAATAATGTCTGCTCTCTCTTTACCTCGCATATGAGGAATGAGAGCTCTGCACAACTGATGTGGACCCAGTGCGTGAACAGCGACCAAGTTCCATAATTCTTCAGCTTCTGTATCTGCAACGCTTCTGCCTCGCGAGGCAACACCTCCATTAATGACTGCAATGTCTATTGCACCATGGGTCTTCATGACATCTGCAACTAGTGCCACATTGTCAGCTGGGACATCGCTGGCTCCCTGATGAATCGTTGCACTACCCCCAGCGTCCAAAATTGCTCGTTGAGTATTTTCCGCCGACTCTTTATCTCGCACGTAGTTAATTGCAACTGTTGCACCTTCCTGAGCGAGGTGCTCTGAAATAGCACGACCAATCCCTCTGCCACCACCAGTAACTAATGCAATCTTCCCATCTAATGTGCCCATCTTTTCCCCCGGTTCTTTTGATTCAATGTGAATGACGATGCTCGCTACCAACTTATGACAACCTAGACGCATGCATGAAGGCAGCCGTAAAGCGATAGTGGCGGCATTTCTCGCCAACCTCGGAATCTCTATTTCTAAATTCGTGGGGTTCTTGCTCACAGGTTCTGCAGGCCTTGCCGCAGAGGCCGTGCACTCTCTCGCTGACACTGCCAATCAAGGACTGTTATTTCTCGGAGGAAGTAGGGCCTCTCGCGCGCGAGATAAAGATCACCCTTTTGGGCATGAAAGAGAACGCTTCTTTTGGGCGTTCATCGTGGCGCTCGTGTTGTTCAGCATGGGTGGATTATTTGCCATATATGAAGGTGTCTCAAAAATTCGACATCCCCATGAGACAGAGAGCATGGGCATTGCCATTGGCATTCTTGTCTTCGCCATCATCCTTGAAGGTTTTTCTCTCCGCACTGCAGTAAAGGAAACGTCGCACGTAAAGCCTGCAGAAATGTCGTATTGGCAATTCATCCGAACATCGAAACAACCAGAACTTCCCACGGTTCTTCTGGAGGATGTCGCGGCACAGTCTGGACTGGTGATTGCCTTGTTTGGAGTCTTAATGGCTCATTTCACTCACGAACCACGTTGGGATGCTGCAGGTTCAATTGCAATCGGAGTGCTACTTGTTGTGGTGGCCTTCATTTTGGGAATGGAAATGAAGGCTCTTCTCATGGGCGAAACAGCATCTGCTCAAAACCAGAAAGATCTGCTCACGGCGCTCCACGGGCATCGCCACGTGAAAGACATCATTTACATGCATACAGAACATGTAGGGCCAGATGCAATCTTGGTGGCAACAAAAGTCATTTTTGATCCCCAACTGTCAGCTGCAGATGTCAGTCGCGCTATTGATGAAGCAGAAGTACAAATGCGAACTGCCGTGCCAGCAGCAAGATTCATATTCATAGAGCCTGACATCGCTCGTTGAAGAGATAACCTAAAGAAAAACCAAGGGGAGCTCACACGATCAGTGGGCTGAGAGGGTGGCTGCGGCCATCGACCCAAGAACCTGATCTGGGTAATTCCAGCGGAGGGATATGGACATGGCAGAAACGCCAGCACTCATTTTTATTGGCGGGCACGCACCACATCCTCGTGTTGTATCGGTGCTTCCCCAAGACGCGTATGTGATTGCTGCAGATTCCGGATGGGAGCATGCGGTGAACGCTGGCTTTATTCCTGATGTTCTTGTGGGAGATATGGACAGCATCAGCGCTGAACACCTTGAGCATGCGCGCTCTATGAACGTGCACATCATTGAGCACCACCCAGATAAAGATTTCACTGATACAGAAATTGCATTGGCGTTAGCTGCCGATAAACACCACCATCGAATACATCTTGTGAGCGGTGGTGGTGACAGGTTTGATC
The DNA here is from genome assembly GCA_023253435.1 of Ilumatobacteraceae bacterium. Lineage (GTDB taxonomy): Bacteria > Actinomycetota > Acidimicrobiia > Acidimicrobiales > Ilumatobacteraceae > UBA2093. Next base: position 19,466 of record JALRGJ010000003.1, read on the forward strand.
ACTTACTCGCTCTTGTTCATTCTCTAGCACCTCATGCAGGAGACATTGACCTCACTGCACATATTGGAGCTTCACGAATTCATATTTTGCAACCGGGACATGGAATTCAATGTGAAGCAACAGTGGGACAAACTATTTCTCTCATCCCTATTGGTGGAAAAGCAAAAGGTGTTACCACTTCCGGATTGAAATGGAACCTCACAAAAGACACCTTGATGCCGTTTGCATCCCGTGGAGTGAGCAATGTTGCTACCGACGCAAGAGTCAGTGTCTCTGTTAAACGCGGACACCTAGCCGTAGTCATCCCTCTCAATCTCGCTACTCATGAAGGAGTTGATCTATGAGAATTCACAGATTCATTGTTGGTGTAGTGGTGATCTCTGCACTTGTGTCCTGCACCTCGGCATCAGACTCTCAAGATGACAACCCTAAGGAAGTGATCCTGATGGCCTATGACGCATTTACACCGGAAAAAGGAATCTTTGACGACTTCACCTCCTCAACAGGTGCACAGGTAAAAGTAGTGACTGCCGGAGACACCGGCACCATGGTGAGCAAAGCAATTCTCACGTCTGGAAACCCAGAAGCTGACGTGATGTGGGGAATTGACAACACTCTGCTGTCTCGGGCACAAAATGCTGATCTCTTAGTTTCCTATGAGCCAGTTGATGAGGGTGATGTCTGTGTGAACTACGACAAAAAATGGTTTGCAGATCAAAAACTTGACGTGCCAACAACGCTTGAAGAATTGACTCAACCGGCATACAAGAAACTTCTTGCAATACAAGACCCCGTGGCATCCTCCCCTGGTCTTGCATTCTTACTGGGAACCATTTCTCTTTTTGGTGACAACTGGAAGAGTTACTGGAAGCAACTTCTTGAGAATGACGTGCGAATTTCTGCTAATTGGACAACCGCATATACAGAAGACTTCACCATTTATGGCGGCACTTACCCAATGGTTGTTTCATATGGTTCAAGCCCTCCTGCAGAAGTTTTTTATTCAGAGAAGCCCATCTCTGAGCCGCCTACTGGAGTTATTGAATCGACGTGTTTTCGTCAAACTGAGTATGTGGGAGTCATGAGAGGAACAAACAATCCAAACATTGCTCAACAACTAGTGAATTATCTGTTGGCGAAGAAATTTCAGGAATCAATACCTCTGTCACTCTTTGTCTTCCCCGTGAACAAAGACGCGCAACTTCCTCAGCTCTTCCGTGATTTTGCAGTCCGCCCAGAAAAGCCACTCACAATGGAACCAACCGTCATCGACAAAAATCGGGAACAATGGCTGAATGAGTGGAGATCACTCGCATTGTGAACACCTGACATGAATGGTTTTACTCAGATAATCAGACGATTACAGGTTCTTCCACTTCTCTTCCTTGGAGTCTTTTTTCTCTGGCCGGTTGCCTCAATGCTGGCTCGCTATGTACGCCTCTCCACATTGAGCGATGTGATCACCGATCATTCTTTGCGTGGAGTGTGGTGGTTCACACTGTGGCAGGCCGCACTCTCTACTCTGCTCACACTTCTCGTCGGGTTGCCCATCACATGGGCACTCTCACGACACAAATTTTTATTCTCACATTTCATGACCGGGTTGGTCACAGTTCCCTTCCTCATGCCCGCAGTGGTCATTGCATCGGGGGTGAGGGCAATACTTCCCAACTCTCCTGTGCTCGGAATCTTGTGGGCCCATCTTGCATTTAACGTTGCGGTTGTAGTGCGCCTTGTTGGGCCTCGCTGGGCCTTATTAGATCCCGCAATGGAGCACACCTCAGCAGACCTAGGGGCCTCTCCGTTGCGCACCTTTATATATGTGGTGTGGCCCCATATTCGGACTGCCGTTCGCAATGCCAGTTCTATGGTATTTCTCTTTTGTTTTTCCAGTTTTGCAGTGATTGCCATCTTGGGCGGAATTTCACGCAGAACAATTGAATCTGAAATTTTTATTCAAGCCGTTCGACTTGGAAATGTAAAAACAGCTACAGCCCTTGCAGCATTGCAGGCACTTGTTGTGATGTGCATTTTGTTCTTTGGATCTCGTCACACCAGTGACACTACGGATATCAGTTCAATCAATGTTCGACTCAACCAATTCTCTAGCTCATCTCTGCCCAAAATAGTTGTGTACTTAGCTGCGTATATTCCTTTGATAGTGGTGATAACCCCACTCTTAGCAGTGATAGCGAGATCTTTCATTTTGAATAACCGCTTCTCATTTAGCGGATACGCATGGCTCTTTGATGGCAGTACCTCTCAAGTAGGAATCAACACTTCTACAACACTCAGCACCTCCCTTGTGTTCGCAGTGATCTGTGCATTCATTGCGACTTCACTTGCGCTCATCATTGGATTCTCGCGTTCAACACAGTGGGCAATTTCAACCGTGACGGGATTGCCACTTGTCGTTTCTGCCGTCACTCTTGGCCTCGGAATTATTGTGACATTTCAGAATTCACCATTTGCCTGGAGATCAGAAAAATGGTTGATTCCTGTTATCCATGCAGTCATTTCTCTTCCGCTTGCTGTTCGCATCCTGAGTCCTGCAATCTCTGCGATTCCTCATGACTTACACGATGCATCTGCATCACTTGGTGCTGATACATGGAGAACATTGTGGAGAATTGACTTTCCTCTTTTGCAACCTGCAATCTTGCGTTCACTTGGGCTGTGCGCAGCAGTATCAATTGGTGAATTTGGTGCAACATCGTTTCTTACTCGGAGCGGAGCAGAAACTATTCCAATGGCCATCAGCCAATTACTCGGCCATCCCGGGGATGTATTAAGTCAAGCTGCCTACGCGCTAGCCACATTGTGCATTGTGGGATTAAGCATTTTGTTTTCAGTTCTCTAACTGAAACTCTCACTTTTTCTTCCATTGACGTCCACGGGTCTTTTTAGGTGTATCGAGAAGCTTCTGAGCTTGTTCCACAGTGATGGTGAACACAAGTTCATCATCCTTTAATGAACGAGTTTCTCCATTGCATGTGATGTACGCACCATACATCCCCACGGTTGCCTGAATTTCATGCCCTGTTGCAGATTCACCAACAACACGAGGTAGCGACAACATTCTGATGGCGTCATCAAGTGTGACGGACTCTGGCTTCATTGCCTTCAAAAAGCTTGCACTCTTTGGTTTCTTTGCTCCAGCGGGAAGATGTCCCTTTATGCCCCACTGAAAATATGCGCTGTCTGCTGTGACCTTCACCAAGACTGGTACGCCATCAATCTCACCGAGCGGAGTCTCTGTTCCACCCTTTACCAAGGTGAGTATTTGGTCCACCGAAAGGGTTTCAAAATCTGTCTTGTCTGGAAGCGACCGAGTGACTGCACCACATTTGATGTATGGGCTAAATGTTTTGCCAAACATTTTCCCCGCATGCACAACGATGTCGTCGCCTGTTTCAGGATGAATACCCAGAGACAATGCGAACATGTCTTCACCCTTCACCTCAGAAAGAGCAGTAGCAACAAGAGTCTCCAACCCATCTCTGTTTTCATTACCAAAGTAGAACTCATTCAAAATTGGAGTGCGAAGTGACGCGTCTTCTGAGATTCGGTCAAGAAGCTCTTCAAGGTCGTTAGTAAAGCCGTAGTCCAGAAGATCTGAAAATCTGCTGGTGAGCAAGCGGTGAACCGCAAAAGCTGTGACAGTGGGAATGAACGCCTTTTCACCTCTTTTGCTCCACACATACTTCTCACGCAATTTTGCAATGATGGGTGCATAGGTAGATGGTCTGCCGATGCCAAGTTTTTCTAATTCTCGCACCAGTGATGCTTCATTGAATCGTGGTGGAGGTGTTGTGTGGTGCAAACGTGCCTCAGCAGAAGCAACAGGTACAACATTTCCCATTTCCAAATGCGGAAAGGGTGCACTCTCTGTCTCATCATTGACAGGGGCATACACCTGACGGAATCCGGGTTGAGAATATGTGGTGCCAGCGGCACTAAACACTGCATTAATTGCTCCGCCATGAGTCTGTAACAGCACCGTTTGGGTGGTGCCCTTGGCCTCAATCATCTGCGACGCAATGGTCCGCTGCCAGATCATCTGATACATAGCGCGCTGACGATCAGTGAGACCTTTCGGTGATTGATTATCGAGATAGGTAGGACGAATTGCTTCGTGAGCACCTTGAGCATTCGTCTTACTTGTGGTGTACCGATGAAACGGAGCAACGGAATTTTCTCCATAGATCCTCGTGATAGCAGCACGAATCTCGTGACGACTGCTTGGTTCATGAACGGGATTATCGGTGCGGGGGTATGTGATGAAACCTTTTTCATGCAACCAATTGCTGACAACCTGAGCTTCTTTCACACTCATGCCAAGGCGATTTACAGCGTCTTGGTACAGAGTGCTCATGGTAAATGGAGGCCGCGGATTTTGTGTGGCTTCCTTCATGGAGATATCAGCCACCACGAGAGTGGAATCCCCATTGCTGAGAGATGTTGCCAAAGCTTCTGCCGATGCCAGATCTACAACCTTGACGTCTTTTTCAAGTGCGCCTTGCGCTGAAAAATCTTTGCCTGTGGCAATTGCAACGTCATCGATTGATTTCAACGTGGCGGTGAAAGCTGGAGCGGTGCTACTTGTAGCCGTTACATCTGCATATGCAGCTGGAATGAATTGCTGACGCTCAAGTTCACGCTCCACAACTAAACGCAGCGCTGGACTTTGCACACGGCCTGCAGATGTGTTTTTACGGACTTTCTGACGCGATACATCAGACACCTTGTACCCAAAGAGGCGATCCAAAATGCGTCGAGTGCGAGCAGCCTCCACAAGATTCTGGTCAATCTCTCTTGGGTTCTGTAGCGCCACTTCAATTGCATCTTTCGTGACTGCATGGAACACCACACGTTGAACAGGAACCTGAGGTTGAACAAACTCAATGACATGAGCGGCGATAATTTCTCCTTCGCGATCACCGTCGGTGGCCACAATGACGTGTGAGCAACGAGTGAGATCCTTCTTCAATCCCTTGACGATCTCAGCACCTTTTTCTGTGAGTTCATAGTGAGGTGCAAAGTTGTTTGCAATATCTACTGCGCCATTTTTTTCTGGAATGTCTGCAATGTGGCCCACGGTGGCACGAACAATGAAGTTGTCACCTAAGTACTTTTCAATGGTTTTTACTTTGTTAGGAGACTCCACAATGAAGAGTGTCTTGTTGGGTTTTTGTTTTTTGGATGAGTGGGATGTGGTGGTGATGTGTTGTGACATGGCTGCAGTTCTTACACCCACCCCCTATTTTTTTGACCTATTCAAGACGGATCAAACCCTTACAACACAAGGAAAACAAGAAAAACTTGACAGCTCTGGCGCACACATGCGCGCGAGAAGTGGCTTGGTAAAACTCTCTGCACGAACATTTCAGACACACGTATCACGTATAAAAAAGCAATGAGATCACGTGCACGAACTGGCATTGGCGCCATCTTTTTTCTCCTGGCCCAAATAAGTGGAGCGCTGCTCTGGTGTACCTATGTGGCGGTGTGGACCCAATGGCAAGGAGGCTTGGGATTTCTCATTGGGCTCATTTCAGTACCCGGAATTGTCATTTTTCCTGTCCTTTTCTTTCTTGCGGAACATCAATTGCCCACCGGATACCTCTCCCTCTGGGGCATCACCCTGTTGCTGTGGCTGTTGAGCGCAGTGTCGTTTGGTTCTGAATAGGTAGAGGCCCCAGGGCTACAACTCAACCGGTGTAGCCACACCCCTCATGTACCGTGTGAGCGTGGAAATTGCCCTGGTCGTTGTCATCATCGCTCTCGCTGGCGGGCTTTTGTACAGCCTCACTCAACTCAAGTCGCAGCAACACATTCCACAGACTGGTGAACAGAATCCCCCTATAGATGTGGCCGCACAAGTGGCTCTTGCTACACAGCAAGCTCTCACAGAGGCCATGGTCACCCTCAACAAGCAAGCCGAGCGTGATCGGCAAGAGGTCTTACGTTTAGCCACAGAAATTGTCACCAAAGCAAGTGGTGAAGAGTTGGGTAAGCGAGCTGAAGTTCTCAATGCCACTTTGCAAGGAGTGCAGACAGATGTTGTTACTCGGCTGGGAGAACTCAATGCAGAACTTCAAAAACTGCGCGATACCAGCAGCACCCAGTACGGCAATATGGACAAGGCCATCTCCACGCTTGCTCAACGCACCGACAATCTCAATGAAGTTCTCTCTAGTTCGCAAAAGCGTGGCCAATGGGGTGAGCGATTGGCAGAAGACATACTTCGATCTGCAGGGTTTGTAGAAGGACAAAACTATTCCAAGCAAGAACAAATTGCAGGTGGTGGCAAACCAGACTTCCGCTTCGAGATGCCCCCAGACAGGGTTTTGTTTATGGACGTCAAGTTTCCACTCGACAAATACATGGAGTATCTCAACACCACAGATGAAACTGTGCGCATCAATGCAAAAAACTCGTTTCTGTCTGCCTTAAAGGGTCACGTAGATGCTCTGGCAAAACGCGAGTACATGGACAAAGCAAAAGAAAACACCATCGACTATGTCCTGATGTTTGTGCCCAACGAAAGCATCAGTTCGTTCATTCACGAGGCAGACCCCAATCTGATCGATACTGCGCTGGGCAAGAAAGTTGTTCTGTGCACCCCTCTCACCTTGTATGCATTCCTCGTCGTCATTCGTCAAGCAGCAGATAGTTTCCACACTGAGCGCACCGCAGCAAACATCATGCAACGCATCAACCTCTTTGATAAAGAGTGGAAGAATTACACAAACGCTGTTGAGCAAGTGCAGAACAATTTTGAAAAACTCACCGACAGTATGGAGTCCATCAACGTCAACGGAACACGTTTCAAAAAACTCAGTGTGCAGGTACGAGAAATAGAAAAAATCCGTAAGCAACAGGGCGTTCAGGAACTGGAAGCAACTGAAGTTTTGGAACTAGAAGCAACAGAGTTGCCAGACTAAACCGGTCGTTTAGACCGCCATAGCCCTTATTTCTTAGGTAATCAGCCCTATTTCTTGCGCTCTCCACTACTTGGACATAATGTTCAACTACTTTCCACCGATCAAAGGGACACAATGCGCCGTTCAACACGACTCATCGCGGCAGTAGCTACAGCATCTGCCCTCTTACTATCCGCCTGTGGGTCATCTGACTCCGCACCAAGAAATAGAAACGTAGCCATCGCTCAACCGGGCGAGGGCTTGAACATTGCCGTTCACCGCATCAAGCAAGGCAACGGCAACATGGAGAATTCCAAAAACTACGGTTATGGCTCTTTTAAGAACCTCACTAAGTACTACGAAGATCGTGATCCTTGCGAAGGCGCAAACAAAACTGTTCCAAACATCGATGCAGACTGGGCCCGCGAAGTGATTGAAAACTGCGATTCCGAATATGTTCTGATTAATTACACAGGTTTCATTACCGTGCCTGGTACCCCTGGTGAAAAGACCGAGGTCACTTTCCAAAACCGCTCTGACGACGGATTCTGGATGGAAATCGATGGCCGAACAGTGATCGATAACTGGGACCTACAACCATGCGGCGGAAGAACAGCAACAGTTACTTTGGTAGCTGGTCAGAAGTTGCGTTTCAATTCTTGGTTCTTTGAACACGATGACTGGGCATGTAACACCTTGTACTGGACACTTCCCGGACAAGGAATGACCGTTGTACCTCCATCTGCGTTCTCTCTCACCGAAAAAGGTGGAGAAGGTTCTGACGATGATGACTCCGATTCAGATTCAGACGGATCAAGTCCTTCATCCTCCATGCCAACTGAGAATGTTTTTGAACAAGAGACAACCACATCCTCTTCACAGCCTTCAGTGAAGGGCGAGGATGAAGGAGAGGGATCTACATCCAGCACTGCAGTTCCTGCTGATGGAGACACCTCCTCTACTACTGAGCCAGCAGTAGAGAAAAAGATCATTATTGAAGACACCACTCCCATCACTGTTCCCTCGGGAACAACGCAGTTGGAGTGCGATACCACCTGTGTGGAGTCAATTCGCACAACTCTGGGTGTGACTGGGGATGTCTATGCAACAGTGGCTGGTGAGAGAGTGCTGCTCGATGGAAAGACCGCTATCCCAACTAATGGTGCAGAAGTGGTGTTCTCTGATGGAGGAGATAAAGAAATCACCGTTGCGCTAGAGGCAGAACAAGTCTATATGCAGAAGATGTCTGACTTGTACACACCTAGAACGGTGCCGGATGTACAAATGACAGGCTCCCCGCTCGCTCCAACCACACAATCTGCTACGCAACAGACAACCACGCAGCCTGCCACACAACAGGCTGCTATGACAGTACCCGCTGAAAGCGTTGCTGCCGAAACCGGTATGGCTGGTGGTGGATTCCTTAAAGGACGAGGCGATGGGATGTCTGAGGAAAT
>JALRGJ010000041.1:0-8060 GCA_023253435.1 Ilumatobacteraceae bacterium
CTAGGTCTGGGCACGCTGGATAACCCCACGAATAGCGGCCACCTCGATATTGCTGGCGGAACAGGCCGGCAATCGAAGGGCCGTCTTCATGAACGAATCCCCATTCAGTTCTGATGCGATGGTGCCAATATTCGGCAAGCGCTTCCGCCATTTCCACGCCAATGCCATGTAGCACCATGTAATCGTTGTACTTATTGGCAGCAAACAGTTCTGCAGCTTTTTCACTAACAGGTGCACCCATTGTCACAATGTGGAACGCTGCGTAATCAACTTGTCCGCTTTCCACTGGGCGGAAGAAGTCACTGATGCACATGAAGGGCGCTTCCTTCTGGCGAGGGTATGCGAAACGCGTGCGCTCTTGTGTACGTGATTCGTCGGTCCAGACAATCAAATCATTGCCGTCGGCATTCACTGGGAAGTAGCCGTACACAACCTGGGGAATCAGGTAACCACCAGCTTTGGCTGCTGCGAGTTGCTCACGAAGAAGTGGTCTGATGCGATCTTTAAAATCTGAATCTGATTCACCTTCATTGGGGCGATATTGCCATTGATTGCGGAACAGTGCAGTCTCATTGATGTACTCGGCAATTTCGTCGAGGCTGATGCCTTTCATCACCTTGGAGCCAAGGAACGGAGGAGTAAAGACTTCGTTGTCTTGTTCCACCTCTGGTGAGCGACGAGGCAAAGTAGAGGGGTCTACCTCAACTTTCTCTCGCTTTGGAATCATGCGAGTTCCTAGCGCTCTACCAAAATCGGGGTCGTCAATACCGGTCTTCTTGATTTCTACGAGTTTGTCGAGGGTGGATAGGCCCTCAAATGCATCCCGTCCATAGAACACACGCCCCTCATAGATCTTGCGTAGATCTTGTTCTACATAGCTGCGTGTGAGCGCTGCGCCACCAAGTAGGACTGGAATATTACTTAAGCCCTGTGAATTCAGTTCTTCTAGGTTTTCGCGCATGATGATGGTGCTCTTCACCAGAAGACCACTCATTCCGAGTGCATCGGCGCCTACTTCTTTCACTTTGTCGATCATCTCTTGAATACCAATTTTGATACCAATGTTGTGCACTTCGTATCCGTTGTTGGTGCAGATGATGTCGACGAGGTTTTTGCCAATGTCGTGAACGTCGCCTTTCACAGTGGCAAGCACCAATTTTCCTTTTGCGCTGCTCTCACCTTCACTGCGTTCCATGTGTGGCTCAAGGTGAGCCACTGCAGTCTTCATGGTTTCTGCGCTTTGCAAAACGAATGGGAGTTGCATGCGGCCGGAACCAAAAAGCTCTCCCACTTCACGCATTCCATCTAACAAAATGTTGTTAATGATGTCTAGAGGGGCGATACCTAGTGTCATTGCAGAATCAAGATCGTCGGTCAGACCTTCTCTGTCTCCGTCAATGATTCGCTGCCGAAGAATTTGCTCTGTTGTCCAACCCGAGCGATCTTCCTTGACGGCCGCAACAGAAGTGACTCCCGCAAAAAGCTCAAGCAATGTGGAAAGAGGGTCGTACGAGTCTGTGCGTCTGTTGTAGATGAGGTCTTGACATACCTGAATTTGCCCTTCAGGTATACGTGAGAGAGGAAGAATTTTTGAGGCATGGACAATTGCTGAGTCGAGTCCGTGCTCGCGAGCTTCATGCAAGAACACGCTGTTGAGAACTTGTCGAGTGGCAGGGGAAAGACCAAAGCTGACATTTGAAAGACCCAGGGTGGTGTATGCACCGGGGATCTCTGACTTAATGCGCTTAATGGCATCGAGAGTTGCCATTCCGTCTTTACGGAGGTCTTCATCGCCAGTACCAATGGGGAAGGTGAGCGCATCGAAAATCAGATCACTTGCGGAGAGCCCGTATCGTTCGGTAGCAATCTTGTGCAGACGGTGGGCAACTTCCATTTTCCATTCAACGTCGCGAGCCTGACCACGCTCGTCAATAAGCAAACAGATCACAGCAGCGCCGAAATCTCGAGCAAGTGTAAAGACTCGGTCAAGACGACTTCCGGGCTCTTCACCATCTTCTAGGTTGGCTGAGTTCAAGATGCAACGGCCACCTGCATGGAGTAGTCCCGCCTCCATCACTTGTGGTTCGGTGGAATCGAGAACGAGGGGAACGCTGGCCGCGCTTGCAAAACGAGATGCAATCTCGTGCATGTCTTTTGTTCCGTCTCTGCCCACATAGTCAACACACACGTCGAGCACGTGAGATCCTTCACGGATTTGCTCAGTGGCCATCTTGACGCAGGTATCCCAGTCTTCTCGCAACATTGCTTCGCGGAATGCTTTGGAGCCATTTGCATTCGTGCGCTCACCAATAATCAGGAAACTGTTGTCTTGGGTGAGGGTGACAGGTGAATACAGTGAGGTAACACTTGGCTCGTATTCGGGAGTGCGTTCTTTTGGAATGACATTTCGTACTGCCTCAACTACCTGACGAAGATGCTCTGGGGTAGTGCCACAACATCCCCCCACAATCCGGATTCCTAGATCAGCGACGTGATGTTTGTGAAATTCAGCAAGTTGTTCTGGGGTGAGGTCGTAATGTGTTTTGCCATCGACAACACTGGGCAGACCAGCATTTGGCAACACACTGATGGGTATCTGGGAGTGTTCACTGAGATAGCGCAAGTGCTCTTGCATTTCCGATGGTCCGGTGGCGCAGTTAATTCCGATGACATCGGGCTTCATGGCAACAAGTGCGGCATAGGCAGCACCAATCTCTGTTCCTACGAGCATGCGTCCTGTGGTTTCCATGGTGACCTGAACTTGAATGGGGAGTTCACGTCCACACGCAACCATTGCGTTGCGGCAACCTTGCATTGCAGCTTTGATCTGCAATAGGTCCATACAGGTTTCAATGAGAAAGAGATCTGCGCCGCCATCGATGAGTCCGCGAGCTTGCTCTTCGTACGCATCACGCAATTCTTCAAATCCGATATGTCCTAGAGATGGCAATTTGGTTCCTGGACCAATGCTTCCAGCTACGTATCGTGGGCGGCCATCTGCTTCGAATTTGTCTGCCACGCGTCGAGCGATGGATGCAGCCGAGACGTTTAGTTCATATGCCTTCTCGGGAATGTCGTATTCGTTGAGAACAGTAGAGAAACTTCCGAAGCTGGCGGTTTCAATGGCGTCAACACCTGCTTCAAGGAATGCTGTGTGCATCGCCTCAATGACATCGGGGCGTGTGAGGCAGAGCATCTCATTGCAACCCTCGAGCGAGGCGCCACCGAAATCGTCGGGACCAAGGGTGAGATTCTGAACAAAGGTGCCAAAGGCTCCGTCGAAAACAATGACTCTTTCGCGGACGGCATCAAGATATGGCTGACGACTCATGACCCTGCCACGCTACTTGGGGAGACCCACCATTATCCCCATAGAGTCTGTGACATGACTCGCGAGAAGATCTATACCCGTGAAGGGGACGACGGCACTACTGGCCTTTTTTACGGGGGCCGGGTGGGCAAAGACTCAGAGTTGCCACGGGCTTATGGGGCTGTCGATGAAGCCCAAGCTGTGATCGGACTTGTACGGGTGACTGCGGGGCACGGCTCCGATGTTGACGCCATTGTGGTTCCCATCATGAGAGATCTGTATGTGTTGATGGCAGAACTTGCCACACTTCCTGAGAATCGCCACAAACTTGTCGGAGGACAAAGTTGTGTCACGCCTGAAATGGTGACTCATCTGGAAACCATCATTGACGACCTGGAAACAAAGTTTGAACCGCTAACAGAATTTGTGATTCCCGGAGAACATCCTGTTGCCGCCTGGCTCGATCTAGCTCGCACCACTGTTCGCCGTGCAGAGCGTCACTCGTATGTTGCAGCCCCACCGCCATCTCATGTTGTGCCATATTTGAATCGCTTATCCGATTTGTTGTGGACAATGGCGCGCTGGCAAGAAGGTGTGTCTCGCCCCGTCAAGAGCGTGTAAGCACGAGTACTACCGCCAGTGGTGGGCAACCTAGAGTGTTGCCATGCGTACTCAATTCACCGCTTCAAAATCAGCCCCTGCAAAGGTGGGAGCAGTTGTTATTCCCGTTGCCGCTTCAGGCTCACTGCCCTCGGGTCTTGGAGTGACACGAGACCAATTGGCCGCCATTGGATTTGAAGGAAAGTGTTGTCAGACCCTGACCTTGCCCGCCACCGAGAAGGGAACTGTGCGAGTTCTCGTGGGGCTTGGCGAAGTGCGAGACCTGCAACCAAATGTTTTACGCAATGTGGCGGCTGCAGCTGCCCGCGCATGCTCACGGTATGAGTCTGTCTCTACCACCTTGGCCACCGTTGGACGAGGTGACACAAAAACAAATGCTCAAGCCGTTGTGGAGGGATTTGCATTGGCTCTTCATCGCTGGGCAGAACTGAAGAATGACAAAGGAAGTCTTCCCAAGCTCACCAAAGTGAATTTGCTCACCGGCGATAAGGGTGCAGCAGTCAAAAACGGGATGGAGCGAGGAATCGCCACCTCTGAAGCCGTCTGTATTGCGCGCGATTTTGCAAACACTCCTCCTTCACATTTAACAGCACGTCAATTTGCTGATCATGCAGTGGCTATTGCTAAAGCAAATGGCGTCAAGGCCACTGTGTACAACCGAGATCAATTACAAGAAATGGGTTGTGGCGGAATCATTGGTGTCAACCAGGGAAGTGTTGAACCTCCTCGCATGGTGAAGTTGGAGTACAAACCAACCGGTGCGCGCGGGAAGGTTGTGTTAGTGGGCAAAGGAGTGATGTACGACTCCGGTGGTATCTCGCTGAAGCCAAGTGATCCGAGTCATGCTTCTATGAAGATGGACATGAGTGGTGCAGCTGCGGTGCTTGCCACCATGAGCGCATTACGTGATCTCAAAGTAAAAACTCATGTCATTGCGTTCTTAATGTGCACCGACAATTTGCCAAGTGGAAGTGCAATGAAGTTGGGTGACGTGCTCACAATGCGCAACAAGAAGACTGTAGAAATTCACAACACAGATGCAGAAGGCCGACTCATCCTTGCTGATGGTTTGTCATTGGGAACAGAGCTTAAGCCCGATGCCATGCTTGATATCGCAACTTTGACTGGTGCATGCATGGGAGCACTGGGCAAAAAAATGGCCGGCGTGTTCTCCAATAACCCAGGCGTGCTGGAGCAAGTCAAGCAAGCAAGTGGCCGAACAGATGAGCTTGTATGGGAACTTCCTTTATTCCACGATTATCGCAACATGCTCGATTCAAATGTTGCTGATATGAGAAACATTGGCGGTCCTTTGGCTGGTGCAACAACTGCGGCGCTGTTCTTGCATGAGTTTGTGGGAAGCACACCGTGGGCTCACCTAGATATCGCTGGCCCCATGGATGCAGACGCCGATGCAGGTTGGCTGAATCGTGGTGCAACCGCATATGGAACACGTCTGCTCATTGATTTCGTAGCGAACTTCAAAAAACCTGCTGCTAGACGCAAATAAATTCTCAGAAAAACTTTTATGTTTGTAGCGGCAGCAAATGGTGTGAGGCATCAGTTAAGTGGTCGTTCCATGCATGAACTGAGCTTGGTTCGGAGAGTGGAATGACAACAAACTTTGATGCGCCAACTTCAGTGAACTGCTGAATCAGTTGCACCAATTTGTTCCAACTGTTAGGAACGAGAACGGATACATCTTCCAGGTCTGGTCTTCGTGCTTTCAGTCCTGCGAGTAATTGCTCGGGCGCATCCCCAATGACGTAGGGGATCAGCACTCCAAAATGTTCTGGATCAATTTCTCGATCATGCTGAGATGCAACTTCAGTCACAGTTTTCCAACCCTGTTGAGCATCTATTGGGGTGACAAAAGAGGGAAGCCAACCGTCGGCCAACTTGCCCACTCGTTTCAACTCACTCTCTGCAATTCCACCAAGCCATACCTCGGGAGGAGATTGGAGCGGTTTTGGCTCGACACGCAGATTGTCGTAGTTGAAATGCTCTCCATGAAACGTGACTGACTCATCTAGCCAACAAGATCTCATGACAGCTAACGCTTCATTAAAAATCTTTGCTCGCTGCTTTCTCTCCACGCCAAACGCCTGTTGTTCTTGAGGATCTGCAACCCCAAGTCCAAAGGCAGGAAGAAGTCGACCTTTTGACATCCGATCAAGCGTGGCTAATTCCTTTGCGAGCACCACTGGGTTTCTGCCGGGCAGAACCATCACGCTCATTCCAAATTTCAAACGAGTTGTTCTTGCTGCAGCCATTGACATCGCAACTAATGGATCTGGAGCATCACCTCCTATGCGTTCGCTGAGCCACAAACTGTCGAAGCGAAGGTTCTCAAGGGTGTCGACAACATCAAGAAAAGAGGCGTCGTTTAGTCGTGTTCTCACACCTAATCCATATCCGACACGCACCTTCACAGAGCCCATGCTGTCACATGGTGGCGGAAGGAATAGCCTCAGGGAATGTCACAAATTGACCTGTTCACCCAGTTCCGCCTCGACGGCAAGGTTGCAATCATTACGGGCGCTTCTTCAGGCTTAGGTGCACGATTTGCACGCGTGCTGCATGAGGCCGGCGCCAAGGTTGCACTGACAGCCCGCCGAGTGGATCGACTTCAGCAGTTGGCCGCAGAATTGCCGGGTGCATTAGCTGTGCAATGTGATGTGTCTCAATCTGATCAACGTGAAGCCATGGTGAAACAAGTGGCTGAACATTTTGGTGGTGTTGACATCTTGATCAACAATGCCGGAATTGGCATCACAAAGGGAATTGAAAGCGAGACTCTTGAAGATTTTCGTGAGGTGCTTGAGGTGAATACAACAGCAGTGTGGCATCTCTCAAAATTGTGTGGCGAGCATATGGTTCCCAAGAAGTCCGGAGTCATTGTCAATGTGGCCTCAATTCTGGGTTTAGTTGCGTCTACTCCTATCAAGCAGGCCAACTACAACGCCAGTAAAGGCGCTGTGATCACGCTGACTCGTGAACTTGGAGTGCAATGGGCGAGAAAAGGAATCCGAGTAAACGCACTTTGCCCAGGTTGGTTTCTGACAGAGATGACTGCTGGGATGGAGTCAGATGAAGGTGCACAACGGTTAATTCAGCAGAATTCTCCCATGCCACGAATGGGCGAAGAGCATGAACTAGACGGCGCCATTTTATTTATGGCAAGCGATGCGTCTTCTTTTATGACAGGACAGTGCATCATTATTGATGGTGGTTGGACTGCTCGATGACCCAAACTCCAGGCACCTTAAGTGCACGTGAAGCATTAAGTGCAAGAGGTATTCGGCCTCTCTTGTTGAGCAGTTTTGTTCTCACAACTGGCGTGATGCTGCAGGCGGCTGCGCTAGGAAAGCACATATTTGATATCACCGAATCAGAACTAGACATTGGTTGGCTCGGTCTCGCAGAATTTTTACCCGCAGCACTTTTGGTGTTGATTACCGGGACGGTTGCGGACAGGTTGAACAGAAAGCGTGTGTCGTTGGTGGCGCAAGCCGGTGAACTTGTGTCTTCCATTTTGTTGATGATGTATTCACTCACAGACCCAACGTCTGCAGCACCTATGTTTGCCATTGCATTGTTGTTTGGAGCTTCTCGTGCTTTTTTGGCACCCGCATTACGGCCGATTGCAGCCATGATTGCGCCAGAAGGTGGTTTGCCAAGAGTGATTGCTTTTTACAGCGCAACGTGGACCGGTGCGGCCATTCTTGGGCCAGCAATCAGCGGATTCTTATACGCAATTGATCCCGCTGTTGCTTACGCATCCGCAGCAGTACTGATAGGCGGAGGAATGTTCTTTCTCTCATTAGTCACAATGCCTCCCGTCGTCGAGCCCGTTGTTCCTCAAGAACGTCCAACGCTGCGCGACGCCGTTGAAGGCCTTGTGTTTATTCGGCGGACACCTGTGTTGCTAGCTGCGATTTCTCTCGACCTCTTTGCAGTGCTATTTGGAGGAGCGGTTGCACTTCTTCCGGTCATTGCAGAAGAACAATTACAGGTGGGAGATGTTGCCTACGGATGGCTTCGTGCTGCGGGCGGAATCGGCGCAGCGGTGATGGCAATCTTTCTCGCTTTCCGGCCTGTTCGCCGTCATGTAGGACGTGTTCTGCTA
>JALRGJ010000041.1:8070-8319 GCA_023253435.1 Ilumatobacteraceae bacterium
TTGGTGTGTTCACCGTGATTCTGGGAACCACGCACTCCTACACAATTGCTTTTATATCCATGCTGTTTATTTTTGGCGCAGACATGGTGAGTGTGTTCATTAGAAGTTCTCTTGTACCACTTGTGACTCCCGACGATAAACGAGGACGAGTGTCCGCAGTAGAAAACGTATTCATTGGTGCATCTAATGAATTAGGTGCATTTGAGTCTGGTGCCGTGTCCAGTGTGGCCGGTACGCCAGCCACAGTGA
>JALRGJ010000042.1:0-238 GCA_023253435.1 Ilumatobacteraceae bacterium
ATGTGCGCTCCAAAGGCTTGCATGCCTGCATCAAGCGGCCTGTCAGGCCAACGTTGTCCAGTGCCACACTGCTCTATTGCTGCATCTAATGATGCAGATGTAAGTGCATCTTCTCCGTACATCATTGACGCACCGATGATTCCGTTCCATCCGGCGAGAGCACTTTTACGGGCGCGACTTCGTTCAAGCGTCATTGGAAGTGTGAGAGAAAGTTTTCCATTCTGCACCTGGGTGGCAA
>JALRGJ010000042.1:248-8094 GCA_023253435.1 Ilumatobacteraceae bacterium
GATGTCCGCAAATCTGTGTGAACCTGCAGCTAAGTAGTGACCTCCTGGTACTTCACCTGTATCCCAAGACAAACCCACAACGCTTGAACGAATATGTGCATAAGTTCCATCAGGAGTTGCGTATTCGTTGTCCAGTGCCTGCACCCAACGTGGTTTTACTTGTTCCCAGAGTTGTGTTCCGTGCAAGGTGTCATGACCAAAGAGAGATTGAGCGCCCATCACATTGCATACGGTGAAGGACCAGCCAGGTTCGCACGGATAAAACCCAAGCCTGCTCTTCTCAAAGTTTTTGTGTACTGCCTCTGCAATGGTGTGATGGCTGTATGGGAAAGTGCGGCCGTCTTTCCACACAAAAGTAAGTGAGCCCGGTTCATCGAAGCGTGTGGACCCGGTTGCTGCTTCATAGATATTGATGGCATCGCCAAGAAAAGCCGAGAACATGATGTTGTCTTTGGCAATTGGATCTGGGTTGGTATCAAAATTTCCCAAGATGTTCAGCGTGCGCCAGTACTTCCACACCCGTAAATCTGTGTGTTTCTCAATCACTTTTGCCAACGCAGCCTCAATTTGTCCTTGAGCATTTGGAACAAAATTGGCCGCATACAAACTCAAAGCCCAACTGAGTGAGTTCAATTGGTATCGCAACTGTGTACCGCTGTGAAATTGCTCGCCGTAATCGAGGCCCACTAAACCATCATCGGGCTGAAAGGCGACTGAGTAACACCACCGTAGAAGTTCTATGTCCATGTTGTCTGGAGTTCTGTTGTTTTTATGACGTATGGGAGTGGGAGCTTGTGTGAGGTACTCATTGAGTTCAGGAATTCGTGATTTTTTCGATCTGAACTCGCGCTCATTTTGAAACAATGTGAAACCAACACTTCCAAATGCCAACACATAAGCGAGCGGAACGGCAAAACCCCAAGTTGTTTCCGACGACACGAAGATTTTTCCCGTATTCACTGTGAGGGCAGAAACTATTGCGCTTCCTAACCACACAATGGGAATTGCTAAATGTGCGCTTGCGCCCCACCACAGCACCAATGCAATGAGTCCAAGCATTGCAGTGATTACAAAGTAAAGAGGCATCGCATTGAATACAAAACCCATACCTGGAAAAACAAGAGAAGCGCCAAAGGAAGTTGCGGCGTCGCTCTCGGTGAAGAAAATGAAATATGCCGCGATGACCTGAAGCACACACATTGAGAGCGCGAGACGCATCAGTAGGAATCGAGTGACAGGTCCGAATCGACTGGGGTTCTCAGGTAATAAGAGTGGCGAACCGTAAGAGTCCTTATGTTCTTCGGTCATTGTCATGATGGTTCTCCTACTGCGTGGGAATTCATTGAGTTGGCGTACACATGTAACGCATGTGCAAGTGGATCAGAGCCGAGTGTTGGTTTGTTCAGAATACGAAGGGAAAGGTCATCATGTACGGCCCTGGCAAAGATGCGCCCAGCGGCAACTAAGCGTTGATCATGGGGGTTCTTTGCTCCGCGAGCTGCAGCACCCAGCGCACTCTTTTTCAACATCTCCCAATCTTGCTCGTTTGTGATGCCTTCTGCATAAGCCAATGCCATTGCCGCTGCATGTTCCCACGGGGATGCATGGGTCATGCGAATAGCTAGGGGGGCCCACACAGCAGTTGGGCGATGATGTCGCTGAACATAGAAGTGGTCAGTCATGTATGACTGCCATAGTGCAAGAGGTTGGTGTTCGCCGAGTCGTTTTAGTGCAATAGCGGTGAGAGTTCCGTCGAGCAAACGACACCAGGTGGGTTCGCTCAGTATGACTCCTGAAGAAGAATTTTTACATTCTTGAATGAACGATTGTCTTTCATCTGGATTGCCAGGACTAGAGAGAACTTGTGCAGTGCGAGCGCTCGCATGGTATTGAAAAAATGGGTGAGAACCCATGTGGCCACGAGACCAGAAATTGATTCGCTGTGCGCGCTTCACAATGTCGTCTTGTACATATGAGACCTCAACTCCTGCGAGGCGAGCTACAGAAACTGCTTGGCATCGCTCCACTGGAGGTAAGGAGTTCAGATTTTGAAAACCAATGTCACTGGAAAGATGATGCCTACGAATAGATCCTCGTTTCCCAAACATCATGCGCACCCAACTTGCGGCGCCAGCCACTATCACGATGAGTGGAAATTCATGAGCGGATACTTGAACATCTATGGCGTTGTGTTGGGAGGAACTAAGGATTGCAGAGGTGACTACCGATGCAAGCACCACCATGACGAGGATGACATCTGTGCCCCATTGCAGCCATGCAATGGTTGCACTAAACGCAACTACGGTGAAGAAAATTCCCAGCCACAGATATGCGTGGTTATAGAGACCAGCACCAGGGAGTAAAAGACTACGAAACGCGTGAACGCCTCTGTGTCCGAAGCCGAATATAAGAATCACATCAACGACGACAAACGCCAGCAGGGCGGTGTATCGCTTATGTGAGATTGTCATGTCACTTCAAAAGTGAAAGCGCATCTATGTCGTTTGCATGGTGGGCGGCGCGCAACAACATAGTGCCCAGCATCTTGTCTCCACGCTCCGTTCGTGCAGCGAGAATCGCAGCCATGATGCTCATGATGATGCCCCACAAACTTGCAATTCTGTAATCGCTCCATGCGGTATTGAAGTCGTAGTCGACTCCTTCAGACTTCATTCGTGCGCAGTAGTCAACAATGAGATCTCGCTCAACTGTGGGTCGTACTTCTGGCAAAAATGCTCCGCCGATCATGTATGCAATGTCAGTCATTGCGGGACCATTTCTGTATGTCTGCCAATCCACAACAGCTAGCGGTGGGGCGTCGGGAGATACGCCAAACAAAAAGTTGTCCGGACGGTAATCCATATGTATGAGTGTTTCCGGAGTAGTGATTGCATTTGTCCAAGACCCCACAAGAGGAGCAAGATTGCGAGCCATTTCCATAGAGAGATCATCAATGTGAGGAGCAAGTTGAGCTAGCGCTGCTTCGCACGTCATTGCATAGATCTCACCAAGCCGCAATGCAGTTTCTTCTCGCGACATTTCACGCATTGATTCAAGTGAAGGGTCACCCCATCGGGGTGCATGGAGATTCACGGCTTGTTCAATGGCAAGTGCCGCTTCATCAACGGTGAGACCTCTGAATTGATCACCTTGTTCTGAGCCAGACATGTCTTCCATGATCAAAACAAAATCTTGTGCCTCAGGGTCATACAAATTGACATACACCTGCGGAGTCCGAATTTTCACAGTGGGTTTTATTGAACGATAAAACTCCACTTCTTTGAGATAAGCACCACCTTCAAATGAACTCTGGCGAGTGGGAGCGTCGTTGGTGGGGAACTTGCCCACAACACTTGCTGGTCGTCCCTCTGGGTTATCCCAGTTCAATGCAAAACGAGCGTTGCGGCCCATCTGTCCGGTTCCAATGAATCCTTGGAATTCCATTGCCGTTACCTTGGCGCCTCCTGCCACACCGGATTCTTCGAGACGAGAAGTCATCCATTGAGCAGTGAGCTCATTTGGTTCTCCGATTTTTGGTATCACAGGCCCCCCTAGAGATCAGCACCACTCACACCGGTTGAGTTTTGGCTTTCCTTAACTATTTCACTAATGCAGTCGTTGTGCCCACTCGTAATCAGGCTGTGTACCAAACCATGGTTGGGCCATACGCCCACTCGTGAATGGGCCTCACAACCTGTTCTAATTAGAGACTGATGAAATCTCATACCCCCTTGGACCTTTCATGACTATTCGCGGTGCCGCTTATATTGCGGGAATTTATGAGCACCCGGGAAGAGACTTGCCGGAGAAGACAGTGTGGGATATCCACACGGAAGTTGCCCTCGGTGCCCTTGCCGATGCCGGCCTTTCTATGACTGATGTAGACGCGTTGTTCTGCGATGGAACGGCAGGTTTTGGTGTGATGACTTTGATTGATCACTTTGGACTCAATCCCACTTATGTTGACAACACTGAGACGGGTGGTTCTTCTTACCTGGCCCATGTGGGGCATGCAGCAGCAGCAATTGCGGCGGGTAAATGCACCGTTGCGTTGGTGACACTTGCAGGAAAACCACGAAGTGGTTGGCAAGGGCCATCTTTTGCTCCGGGGCCTGAATCATCATTCGAGCAGTTGTGGGGAATGGCTGGAGCCCCTCATTCATATGCACTTGCTGCCCAGCGACACATGTATGAATTTGGAACTACCGCAGAACAGTTAGCTGAGATCAAAGTGGCGGCAAGTATTCATGCACAACATAATCCCCACGCTTTTCTTCCTTACGCCGTCACCGTGGAAGATGTGGTGAACTCTCCAATGGTTTCAGACCCACTGCACAGACTTGATTGTTGTGTCGTGACAGATGGAGGTGGCGCACTAGTTGTTGTGTCACCAGAAGTTGCAAAGAAATTAGGAAAGACAAATGCCAAAATTCTTGGACATGGTGAAGCCTTAAAGCACACAAGTAACGGCACGATTGATCTGACTTACACCGGTGCAGTGTTCTCTGGGCCTCGTGCGTTTGCTGAAGCTGGCGTGTCTACCAAGGACATTGACTATGCGTCAATTTATGACAGCTTCACTATAACTGTGTTGCAGACAATTGAAGATCTGGGCTTTTGTGAAAAAGGTAAGGGTGGACACTTTGTTTCAGATGGTGGGTTAATTGCACCATTTGGCACATTGCCTTTCAATACAGACGGTGGAGGACTGTGCAATAACCATCCTTCTAATAGAGGCGGAATAACAAAAGTGATTGAAGCGGTCAGACAATTGCGCGGTGAAGCGCATCCGGCGGTGCAAGTGCCGAACTGTCAGATTGCGTTGGCTCATGGAACTGGCGGAAGCCTGGGTACGCGTCACGGATCGGTCACTCTTATTCTTGGTCAGGAAGACGCATGAGCACATTGCCAACTCCAGCACCCACTGTGACTACATCTAATGCGACATTTTGGGCTGCAACTGCAGAAGGTAAATTTCTGCTTCAACGTTGCTCATCCTGTTCCACCATTGTGTGGTTCCCGCGTGCGCATTGCCCTACATGTTGGACAGAAACACTTTCAACTTTTGAAGCGAGTGGAAGCGGAACTGTTTACAGTTTCACCATCGTGAGAAAAGGGCGGAATGTGTACTCAGAATCCGCACCGTTTGTCATTGCTTATGTTGAGCTGGCTGAAGGTCCTCGCATCATGACAAACATCGTTGACTGCGACCCAGAATCTGTTCACATCGGAATGAAGGTTCGCATGGTGTTTCACGACACCGGACAAGGAAATGCTCTCTACAGATTCGTGCCACACAGTTAATTGTTTGCTAGCGCGAACCCTCTAATTCGTACATGAGCAAACCATTATGAGGTGTCCACAAACCTGCCCCAATGTTGATGAAGTGTGGGGAGAGATGTTTTCGGTACCAGGAACCAGAACGTTTATAGACGTCAAGATCTGTTGCCGTTGGGTCGATAATGGTTTTGAAGTCTTGAGTGGTGGGTAACTCCAGATACAGCAAGTAGCGAGTTGCAGAGGCCAAGTTGCTCACCGCATTCACAAATGACGTGTTGTCTAAGTACTGCAAGACGCTGTGACACACCACAAGATCAAATTTTCCTCGAGGTTTCCACTCAGCAATGTTGCGTTGCTCATGACCCCACGTTCTGCACGCATGTTCACTGATATCTACGGACAACAATTTGGTGTTTGGGTGATTGGTCTTGTACCAATCACGCCACATTCCCATTCCAGCTCCAACATCAAACATTGACTCGATAGTCACGCCCCACCACCCTGCAAAATGGTGCACTGCGGTGGCCAGTTGATGAATGCGGTCAGCATCATGGGCACCGTGGGTGCCGTAAAAGCGTTGGTAATACCTGTCATCAAAGCTGCTGGGGGAGCCTGTATTCATGAAGCAGAACCTAGTGGGGAGTTGTTGGTAGCGGCGCTGGTGGTTCTGAAAAACCTACGGCACAGCGCATGTGCAGCACCTACCTTGACGCAGAGTGACCGGCGAGAAAAGGCACAATAGAGACTGTGTTTACGCCACGCCGCCTCTATGGGACCTGCGCAGGTCTCACCATCTTGGTGGCAGTGTTGACGCAACAAGTTGTTTCTGAGGGCTGGCTGAACAACTTCGATATTGATGCAATTAAGTCCTCCAGACGCATTGGTGCGAGCAACTTATTCTTTTCCATCACAGTTGCTCTTGGTTTACGCGGGCTCATCTTGGCAATTTGTCTTCCGCTCTTGGGATGGCTCTCATGGAAGAAGAAATCTTGGATCCCTGTTGGCGGATTTTTATTGGTGTTGTTATTTGAAACTGGCCTGGCTGGTGCATTGAAGATGGCTGTTGGAAGGTCTTTTCCTTATGAAGCTCAACGCGGACACCTCATGTACAACCCAGGGGAACTTGCCTTTCCATCGGGCCATACAACTAATGCTGTTGCTTTGTGGGGCTACACAGCGTGGTATCTCACCAGAGGATGGTCTCGAGTTCAGCGAGCACGAGTAGGTATTGGTGTTGCGTTTGTCGCTGCAGAGGTTGCAGTGTCGTCATGGTTAATACGTACACATTGGCCCACAGATACTGTCTGTGGTTTTGCTCTCGGGGGAATCGCTCTTGCGGCTGTTGTTTCTCTATACACCGCACTTGGGCTTAATCAGCCGGCCACTTCTGAGCACTAGATAACAATTCATCTCTGAATTGTGGGTGACCAATCATTGCTAGTGCTTGAGCACGCTCTCGAATGGAGCGTCCTTCTAGCTCTGCAATGCCAAACTCAGTGATGACAACATCGGTTTGATGTCGGGGAGTGCTCACCACACTTCCTTCAGGAAATTGAGGCAAGATTCGACTCTTCAGTTCCCCGTTGACAGTGCTGGTGGAGGGCAAACAGATGAGGCTGCGTCCACTCAATGTGAGACCAGGGCCAGCAACAAAATCTTCATGTCCACCCACTCCGCTGAACTGCGCGCCGTTGATGCTGTCCGCCATGATCTGGCCAGAAAGATCTACGGCAAGTGCACCATTGATGCTGACCATATCTCTGTTGCGGGAAATGCGTTCTGGTGAATTCACTACCTTGACAGGCAAAAAGCGCACCTCTGTATTTTCATGTAGCCAGGTATAGAGCTCGGGAATTCCTGCAGCAAAGGTTGTGGGAGAGAATCCGTCAAATTCACTTCCTTTGTTATTCGTTACTTTTCCGGATTGATGTAGTCGCATCAAGCCAGTTGTAAACATTTCAGAATGTATTCCGAAATCTCCCATATCGCTGTGTGCAATTAGTGAAGCAATCTGATTAGGGATGCCGCCAATTCCTGTCTGCAATGTGCATCCGGAATGTATGAACTCCAATGCAAATTGTGCAATGTCTATTTCGGCTTGTGAGGGTTCTGTGTCTGCCAGATTGAGCGGTTCTCGCTCGGTGTAGACCAATGCATCTATGTGGTCTATGTGGATGCGATGCATGTGATCTGGCTCTACGCCAAATGTGCGTGGAAATTTTTCGCTTACTTCAACAATCACAATTCTGTTCGGATCTGCAGCAGCTCTGTGGATCTCGTCAACACTTGCGCCCGCATGTAACGACAGGCTGACCCATCCGTCCACGGGGAGTGATCCGGCAGTTGCCATGATGCGAGGATTTAGCCACTGAAGAATTGGTTCAAAGCGACGAAAATCGGCAGGCACATAATCAATGGAGGCTCCTGAGTCGCGGAGGAATCGCTCCGCTGGACCAAAAAATCCGCTTCGGTAATGGACACCCTGTCTGGTGAAGAGCGCATAGAGGTCTGGAAGTAATGCGCCAAACACTCTGAGGTCTACAAAGTCATCTCGTTCTCCGAGGGC
>JALRGJ010000043.1 GCA_023253435.1 Ilumatobacteraceae bacterium
AATAGATCGTCGTCCGATGATCCACCGCCGAATGAGCCGCCACCAGATCCTCCGCTTGTAGGACCTTCTCCCAAGATGGAAGAGTCATATACAACTACTGGTTGCTGTACACGCCAGTGAGCAACAACTTTTCGGACTTCGTCTTCATCTACCCATGAGCCCTGAATACGCTGAGGAACACTGGTATTGCCAGGAAGAAGCAACATGTCGCCTTTTCCTACCAACTTCTCAGCACCTGGTTGATCACTCGGCTGTCTGTGAGGCTGCTCACCGCAAACGCCATACGTGCAGGAATGTTGGCCTTGATCACACCAGTAATCACGTTGACTGATGGTCGCTGGGTAGCCACGATGAGGTGAATGCCCACGGCACGAGCTTTTTGGGCAATACGTGTGATGGACTCTTCAACATCTCTCGCGGCAACCATCATGAGGTCGTTTAACTCGTCGACGATGACAACGATGTATGGCATTCGCTCAAATTTCTTTGCAGTCTCATCGTTGGGATCATTGATTTCTCCCCTGTCAAAAGCGGCATTGAAACCAGTGATGTCGCGGAATCCGACCTCTACCAACATGTCGTAGCGACGCTCCATCTCCTTCACTGCCCATCCCAGTGCATTTGCTGCTTCCTTGGGGTTTGTCACGGGCGCAGTTAAAAGGTGAGGCAGTTGCTTGTACTGCCCCATTTCCACTTGCTTAGGGTCAATGAGGATGAGTTTCACTTGATCGGGAGTGCTTCGCATCAACAATGAAGTAAGGATGGAGTTGATACCGCTTGACTTACCTGCGCCAGTTGCACCAGCTATCAACATGTGAGGTGTGGCTGCAAGGTTCACAAATACGGCACGCCCTGCAATATCTTTACCCACCGCAACATCTAATGGGTGTTTTGCTGCCCGAGCTTCTGGAGACACCATGAGATCTCCCAATGACACAAGTTGGCGCGTTTCATTTGGCACTTCTACACCGACTGCAGATTTCCCCGGAATAGGAGCCAAAATTCGAACATCTGTAGCAGCCATTGAATATGCAATGTCGCGGTTGAGGTTGACAACCTTGGAAACCTTTACTCCCGAGCCAAGTTCAAGCTCGAAACGAGTAACAGTTGGACCAACGGTCATTCCCACAAGCCGAGTTTCTACTCCGTGTGAGGCCAACGACTCTTCAAGGAGTTTTCCCCGCTCCGCAACGTGAGCCTTGTTGATCTCATGAATTTCCGTGAGACCTAACAAATCAGTTGATGGCAATTTCCAGACGCCAGGAGTACTAGGAACAACTGGTTCATCGGCGGAAGGACCGGCTTCACGTTTTGAGCTTGGCTTGCCTACAAACTCGGGTGTCTTTGCATCCCCAGATGCAGCACGCGACTTGCGCGGTGCCTTGGGTTTTTCTGGGGCAAGATCTGGATCGGAAGCTGCATCGTAAATAGTTGGCTTACGCATCGCAGGCTTCATGGGTGTGTCTACCCGGCCAGGGATATCGACTAAGTGATCATATGGATCTGATGGAGAAACGGATTCTTCTCGTGACTGAGACACCTTTGCTGTCCATGTGCGAATAATCACGATGAGTTCAGGAACAGTGGTATCTGTAATCAGCATGGTGCCACCCAATGCAATGGCACACAACACAACAAGTGCACCAGCCCAACTCAATGTACTTCTGAGAGGCTCACCAATGATTGCACCGAACCAACCACCGGCTTGAGACATTGCATCGACACCTGCGATGACTTCATGATCGCCATTAATAATGTGGAGCAAGCCCAGTATTGCGAGAACAACAATTCCCCAGCCAATACTCAGACGAACACGATGTTCAATACTTCGTCTGCGCACCATTGCGACACCGATACCGGCAATCACCACAGGAAGTGCGAAACGTCCGAGGCCTAACAACCACCCAAAACTTGTGTCGATTGCCTCTCCAAGAGGACCAGCCATATGCAAATACATGGACAACACGAGGACGATGGCCGTGCTAATGAGTGCCACACCCCAAAACTCCACTTCTCGACCACGTACAGCTTCACGTGCGGCTGAATCTGGTGCTGTTTGCGTGGGTCGACGTGTGCCCTTTGGAGGTGTTTTAACTGCGCCCCGGGACCCGCCAGCACCTTTTGCACCACGGGGAGATGATGAAGAACCCTTGCCAGACATGAGAAAACGGTAGCAATGGGGTGACTGACGGTTCGGGATACCCCCAAATAACTGTGGTGGCGTTGAGTTTGCCCTATGTGGTCATCACGACGGGGACAATCATGGGTCGGCGTTTCGTGCGCTCATTGACAAATTTGCCCGCGGCTCTGCGCACCTCGCGTTCCAAACTCTCAATGTCATTGACGCCATCATCTAACGCCTTCACCAATGCTTTTTCAATATGTGCTTCAGCTTCATCGAGCAGGTCATCTGCTTCAGGCGCATGCACCCAGCCCCTCGTAATAATTTCTGGCCCTGTAATCACTTTGTGTGCCTGTGCGTCAACTGTTGCGACAATGACAACCACACCCTCCTCCGCCAGAACGCGTCGGTCGCGAAGAACTCCATGCCCAACATCGCCAACAATGCCATCAACAAAGAGGTAATGCGCCGGGATTTTGTCCACAAATTTCAATCCGTCATCTGAAAGCTCGAGTACATCACCGTCTGCGGCTTGTATGACTTTGTCGGGGTGAGCTCCCATCACAATGGCTAAATCTGCATGAGCTTTCATGTGCCTGTACTCACCATGAACCGGAACAAACCACTCTGGCCTCAGAATGGAGTGATACGTCTTTAGCTCATCTGCTTGCGCATGCCCCGTTGCGTGCACATCGGCCACACCGGAATGCACTACTTTCGCCCCGGCACGTATGAGTCCATCGATGACTCGATTGACATTTCCCTCATTGCCAGGAATTGCATGACTCGACAAAATCACTGTGTCGTCTTCACTGACACGAATCCATTTGCTCTCACCTCGAGACAGAAGCGACAGTGCAGACATGGGTTCACCTTGTGATCCGGTGGAGATGACACACACATCTTCTGGCGCATAATCATGAATCTGTTCTACGTCGATAAAAACGCTGGCAGGAACATCGATGATTTTTAGATCAATTGCCAACTTGATGTTCTTTTGCATCGATCGACCCATCAGAGCAACTTTGCGCCCAGAGTCCATGGCCGCCTCAATAACTTGTTGAACACGGTGAATATGGCTGGCAAAACTTGCCGTAATAATTCGGCGATCACGATGCTCATGGAAGAGCTGATACAAAACTGTGCCAACACTTCTCTCACTGGGTGCATGGCCATGTTCTTCGGCATTTGTGGAATCACACATCAGTAAACGAATGCCAACTGTTGAAGACAATTCTCCAAGACGAGCCAGATCTGTGCGTCGGTTATCCACTGGTGTGAGATCTAATTTGAAGTCACCCGAGTGAACAATGACCCCTTGAGGGGTGTGAATAATGATCGCGTGAGCGTGTGGAACCGAGTGAGTCACTGGCAGAAACTCAACATCAAATGGCCCAATGTTGAGTCGCTCACCATCTGTTACAGAAATGAGTTGTGTTTTATTGAGAAGCCCTGCCTCTTCAATTCTGTTTTTTGCTAATCCGAGCGTGACCGCAGATCCATAGATAGGAAACTCCAGCTCCCGTAATAAAAATTGGAGACCACCAACATGGTCTTCGTGGCCATGCGTGGCAACACACCCCACAATGCGATCTTTGTTTTCAATGAGAAAGGTGAAATCTGGCAGTACGAGATCAATGCCATGCATATCTGCATCAGGGAACATGAGACCACAGTCAATGAGCAGGAGCTTGTTCTCTTGCTCCAGCACCATGCAATTACGGCCAATTTCACCAAGGCCACCAAGAAAATAAATACGTACCGAAGATGCCATACAGGTCTAACGCTGGGTCGCGCGTGCGGCCTCAAGATTTTTGAATACCTGTGCAGCGCGAGCATCGAGTCCAGCAGGCGGTGGCCCCATGGGCAGCCTGCACTCACCCACTGAAAATCCAAGATGATTCATCATCACTTTGCTAGGGATGGGATTGGGATTCTCGTCGCCGGTTTCATAGGCATAGCTCTCTAACAAGATGTCATTTATGCGTCGCGCCTCAGCATGATCACCGTTCTTAAATGCAGTAATCATCTTCTGGTGTTCTGGTGCACTCCAATGAGTTGCAACACCAATTACTCCTTCTCCGCCGTATGCAAGAAAAGCAAGAGTGAGTCCGTCATCACCTGAATACAACTCAAAATCCTTAGGCACTAGTGCCATCAAGTTTGCCGTTTCTGCCGGAGCACCCGCCGCGTCTTTTAGTGCCTTAACATTTGAAATGTTGTTGGCAAGTTGCGCCAAAGTACCGGTGCTGATTTTGCGTCCTGTGCGAACCGGAATGTCGTACACAACAACTGGCAGATCAGTTGCGTTCGCCATTGCCTCAATATGTCCGTACAAACCGGCTTGAGAGGGTCTGTTGTAATACGGCCCCACAGCAAGAATTCCTGCTGCGCCAAGTTTTGTGACCTCTTTTGTGAGATGTACCGAGTGAGCAGTGTCGTTAGATCCAGAACCGGCGATCACTGGAATAGTCACTGCACCAATAATGGCTTCCCACAATTCCAACTTTTCATTGTCTGTGAGAGTTGATGATTCTCCAGTTGTGCCCGAGATAACTAAACCATCGTTGCCATTATTTTGAAGCCACTGTGCCAACCGAACAGCTTCAGAAATATTGAGCGCACCGGTTTCGGTGAATGGCGTAATCATCGCCGTAAGAACTTGTCCAAAAATGGCCATGCCCCATTATGACCGAACGGGGGCGTTCACAACGCCCCCGTTTCTTTACGTCTGAAGTAAAAGTTCTCCGTTTTTACTGGCCCAGTGCGGGCATTTCCTTGCCCAACTCATATTCAGCAAATTCTTCACCGGTGTCCTGCCAGTCCTCAAACTGAATAACACCCATCTCCTCGAACTTGTGACGAAGCCATTTGTCATTTCTGTCGAGAAGACCCAACTTTTTGCAGTTAGGAACAATTTTTGAGAAGAGCATCTGCTGGAAGAGTTGACGTGATGGATCTTGCAACATCATGGGAGCGATTTCCTTTGTATTCACACCCATCCTCTCCCATACTTCTTGCTGCAGGAAGCGGTCACGCATGCGAACACTGGCTTCATAGGCAAACTCGGTGCGGTCCATGAGTTCTTTGTCGCTCATCTCGGCATATGCCTCTTGCAAACTGAGAACTCCAAAAGCAACGTGACGAGCTTCATCGCTCATGACATAGCGCAACAACTTCTTGAGCAATGGCTCATTAGTAGTGGCGTGCAAGAAACCAAACGCAGCAAGCGCAAGACCCTCCACCATGATCTGCATGCCGAGGTATGTCATATCCCAACGACTGTCATTGATGATGTCGTCTAACAACAGACGCAGGTGAGTATTGACTTGATAGCCCCCACCCATTTTTTCATCAAGGTAACGAGCAAACACTTCAACGTGGCGAGCTTCGTCAACTACTTGTGTGCTCGCGTACAACTTTGCGTCGTACCAGGGAACGGTCTCGGTGATCTTGGCAGTGCAGATAAGCGCACCTTGTTCACCGTGAAGGAATTGGCTTAACTGCCACTTACGACCCTCAATGCCAAACTCCAACCATTCTTTGTCGCTCCACTTGCCAAGTGATGTATCTGCATACAGTGCTTGCTCCATGCCAGTTCCCAGAATTTGACTGTCTTCAAACACAGACTTCTCAACATCAACGTTGGTGTCCCACTCGAGGTCTGTTGTGCCGTTCCACTGACCTGTCTTTGCCTTTTCATATAGGCGACGCAATGTGGGACGAGCTAATGAATAATCCCAGGTAAAGATGCTGTCTGCATTGTTCTTCACAATGTGCTCAACCTCATCAACATCGGTATTAGTAATTGCGAGAATTGCCTCAATGTCGTTCAATTCATCGCGACCAATAAGTTCCTGATTGCTCTTTTCATCGATGCTCATGAGCGCTCCTTTGGTTGAGGGGTGACCCCCTTCACACGAACCTTAGAACTACTGGTGGGTAGGTGGCAAGGCAAGCCGTCGCCCGCATCAGGTCTACGGTAAGTGGGTGCTCATCTTTCGCCGATCCATCGCCATTGTTCTCGCCGTCTTGGGCACGATTTCCCTCACATTGGGCTCCATGACACGGGTTGCCTATGCCGCGGTATTTGATACAGAGACCTACGTACAAACAGTCACCGAGGTGGTGAAACTCTCCTCATTGCGCAATGAAGTATCTCAATTTGTCACCGACTCACTAGTAGAGGGGGCACAACTGGACTCCCCCACAGTGACCAACTTGTTGAGGCGAGCAAATATTGATCCCGTAAAATTTCGTGACGATGTTCGTGAAGTGATTGCAAATTCCGTGAACTCCTTCATGCAGTCCAAACAATTCATCTCTATTTGGTCGAATACCAACAGAGTGGCTCATGAACAACTCATGGCCCTGCTCACTAGCGACTCAGCAGCAACCACTGACTTTTCAATTGATGCCCGTGAGTTAGTAACAGCAATGGCCACATCTCTTACTGACCCAAAAGGGGTCATATCAAAATTTCTCCCGCTCAAAAATTTTGTTCCAGAAAATCAAGCATTTGAATTCAAACTCATTGATGCAACCTCGGTGCAAGACTTACGCGAAGGTCTTGATGCCGCATCCAAAATTAGATGGGCATTAATAGTTGGCTCTGTTCTTTTATTTGCCGCTGCGTGGCTGACATTCGGAAGAAGTCGTGGTGCCACTCGCATGCTCGCCATTGCTGTTGCGTGCGCTGGCGTTCTAACACTGATCGCAAAATCAACTGGCTCCTCCGCTGTTAAGAACGCCGTTGATGTAGATGCAAAGGCAGCAGCAGAGGCAATCTATTCAGTCGTGGCAGGACCATTGACTTCGTATGGGGTGGCAATGCTTGTTATGGGAATTGCAGGAATGGCCGCCACGTTCTACCGAGGCAGCAAAGCCACTGATCAGGCATCGGGCAACTTGTAATCCACAAACTGTTCACGCAGTGTCTTCTTTGAGAACTTACCCACTGAAGTTTTCGGTACTTCTGGGATGAATACCACGTCATCAGGCAACTGCCACTTTGCTAGTCGAGGAATCAGATGCTCAATCACTTCTTCCTTGGAGAGTGATTCACCAGACTTAATCACAACACATGCAAGAGGGCGCTCACTCCACTTGGGATGAGGAACACCGATCACTGCAGCTTCTGCAATTTTTGGATGTGACATCAACTCATTTTCCACATCCACAGATGAAATCCATTCACCGCCAGACTTGATGAGATCTTTTGTGCGATCCACCAAACGGATGCGACCCTTTGCATCCACCACTGCTACGTCACCCGTACGCAACCAACCATCAGCAGTAAAGCTGTCTCGCGAACGAGGATCGTTGTAGTAATCAGCAGCAATCCACGGGCCGGAACATTGCAATTCTCCACTTGATTCGCCATCCCAAGGCAAAGGATTGGTGGTGTCAGGTTCCACCACTCGCATCTCCACACCAAAAGCAATCAGACCCACTGTTGTGCGCAACTCTGCTTGCTCCTCTTCAGGCAATTCGCGATCGGCTTTCAATAAAGTGCACACCGCTGCAATGGGACTTGTTTCGGTCATTCCCCATGCCTGCAAAAGCGGCAATCCGGTCTCTGCGCGATATGCCTCACTCAATGCTTTGGGCACAGCGGCACCACCGCACGGTATGCAGCGCAGTGATGAGGTGTCCTTTCCCTTCAATTCCGGAAGCACAGCCATCCAAATAGTGGGCACGCCAGCAGCAACAGTCACTTTTTCTTCCACGATGAGTTTTGCAACCGCAGGTCCGGAAAGATCTGGTCCAGGCATAATCAAATCTGCGCCAGTAGCTACACCAGCATGTGCAAGGCCCCATGTGTTTGCATGAAACATAGGAACCACGGGCAAGATCACATCTGACTCCCCCACGCCAACAGAGTCAGCCATCATCGTGCCCATCGTGTGCAGATAGGTGCTGCGGTGGCTGTACAC
>JALRGJ010000044.1 GCA_023253435.1 Ilumatobacteraceae bacterium
CACGAAGGTCTCGCTTGGCCTTCAGGAACATTTCACGGCCGATCAGGCCGACGGTTTCCTTGGTCTTTGGCAGGTGCACCGTGAGGAAGTCGGACTCGGCCACCAATTGGTCGAGCGGCAGCAGTTCGACGTTCATCTGTCGGGCACGCTCGGCAGAGATGTAGGGGTCGAACGCGACGATGCGCATACCGAAGGCGGCCGCACGCTGGGCGACGAGCTTGCCGATGCGACCGAGACCGACGACACCGAGGGTCTTGTCGAGAAGTTCAACACCTTCCCACTTGCTGCGCTCCCACCTGCCCTGCTTCAACGCCGCATGAGCTTGTGGAACATTGCGCGCAACAGCCAACAGCATGGCCATGGTGTGCTCTGCTGCAGACACAATGTTTGACTCTGGGGCGTTAGCCACCATCACTCCACGCCTGGTGGCAGATTCAACATCAACATTGTCCAGACCAACACCGGCTCGCCCCACCACAACAAGATCTGTGGCAGCGGCAAGGAGGGCGTCATCTACCTGGGTGGCCGAGCGCACAATCAGAGCTGAGGCACCCTTTATGGCATGCTGCAGTTGTTCAGGGGTGAGATTTGTCTGAACATCTACCTCGTGGCCAGCCGCACGCAATTTGTTGAGGCCACCTTCGGCGAGTTCTTCTGAGACCAAGATTCGGGACATTGGTCAATTCTCGCCTGTGAGGGCGTAGATTTCCCCATTGATTAGACAAACTGTTAAGTAAATGCGTCACCCCCACCCGGAAAGCCCACGATGACCCACAAGTTCCTCTCAGAAGAATGGATCCAAGCGGTCCGCGATATTCGCCATCGGCATGCTCACTCCATCCCAGAGGTCACCACTTCCGTGCGGATCAACATTGTGACTACCCACGTCCCCTTTGGTGAGGGCGAAGTGCGGGCCTATATAGATACCTCCTCGGGAACACTTGATATGGAGATTGGACACATCGAGTCTGCAGAACTCACCATCACTACTGATTACGACACCGCACACCAACTGTTTGTATTGCAAGATCCTGCGGCCAGCATGCAGGCATTTATGAGCGGTCGCATCAAAGTAGAAGGTGACATCACTCGTCTCATGATGATGCAGGCAGCCATGCCACAAACTGAGGCAGCACTAGTTGTTGCTGAAGAAATTAAATCCGTCACCGCTCACTAATCACATACTGCAATTGCAGCATGATCAATTATGCGCGAATAGACGAAAGATCTTCTCGATGCTGCGTAGAGCGAAGTCGTGAC
Source organism: Ilumatobacteraceae bacterium (assembly GCA_023253435.1). Classification (GTDB taxonomy): domain Bacteria; phylum Actinomycetota; class Acidimicrobiia; order Acidimicrobiales; family Ilumatobacteraceae; genus UBA2093. Next base: position 1,261 of record JALRGJ010000044.1, read on the forward strand.
GCCAACATAATCGCCACTACAGATGTTGCAGCACCGCTCAACAACGCATACGCATAACTTTGCACCACGCCACTCGATGCTGTCATTTCATGAATTGAGATCATCACTGTGGAGCCAAGCACCGCGCCCATTTGACTAAGCAGCTGTTGCATCGCGCCAGCAACACCAACGGTGTCATCGTCTACAGAGTTTGAAACAAGCGCACCAAGAGCAGGACCAGCAATACCAACACCAATGCCCGAAAGCCCAAGCCCCAACACAATCATGTAATCGGGTGTTCCCTTGCCTACCGTGCCAAGAACAATCATGGCCAGCAATACTCCGGCTGCTCCCACCATTCCAGATATGCGCTCGCCTACTCGCATAGTGAAAAAACTGCCTAGGGGTGCAGTGATGGAGAAACATAATGGCCGTGCAATCACTAACCATCCAATGTGAGCTGGCGTGAAGCCAAGACCAATCTCCAACATTTGTGGAACAACAATGAAACCACCCATGTAGGCAAAGTTGATGAGCGACTGAATCACAATTGGCAAAATGATGTTTGGTGTGCGCACCCATTCAAGTGGCATTAGTGGCGCTTCTGCCTGCTGCTCCACTCGAACAAACAACCACAGTGAAAATACCGATAGCAATGCAAACCCAATAATGGCCGGCGATGTCCACCCCCATGAATGCCCACGGTTGACGGTGAGCAACAACAAGGTTGCACCAAAGCCCAATGTGACAGAACCTTTGATATCGAACTTCACATCTGCAGAACGAGATGTTTGTGGTAGCAATCGCCACGCAACCACGGCTGCAATCAACATGAGTGGCGCCTGAATAATAAAGATCATCTGCCAACCAATGGTCTCTACCAACGGCCCACCCAGTACAACACCTAATACCGGCGCGCCAGCTGTGGTGAAGCTCCAGTAACCAAGGGGCTTTACACGTTCATACGGCTCAAAGAGACGGTTGATATAGGCCATTGCTGCGGGCCCAGTGGCAGCACCGGCAACTGCAGAGAGCAAACGGAACAACACCATCGTTGGTCCGTTCCATGCAAATGCAGTTAATGCTGCAAAAAGTCCTGCAAAGAACAAGCCATAGACATACACCTTCTTATGGCCATACAGATCGCCAATTTTTCCGTATGCAGGCCCAACAACACCAAACGCCAACATGGGCCCAGTGATGGACCAGTTGAGAACACTCACGGTGGAATTGAGATCTTTTGCAATGGTCTCAAGAGACACCACTAACACCGTGATGGTGGAACTTGTTGTAAACAGCCCGGCCAGCACCACAATCAAGGTGGCCCATTTACGGGTCAAGCCCACTTTGCGCGCAATGCGCCGTGGAATCATGAGCGTCCAAGGGACGATAGAGATTTCGTCTACGCCCACCTGCTCAAGCGTGATGGAGTCACGCCCGTGAGGCTTTAGTTCTTCTTGATCGCGATGAGAGGGGTTCATGGGGCGACTACTAAGAGTAGTGCCCTACTTCTTCACCTTTGCGGCCATGCCTTTCATTGCTGCTGTGAGTTCTGCCACCTGCCAACGATCTTGTTGCTCAACAGACTCTGCACGCTCCCAACTTTGAATGCGTGTGACTTCGCCACCTTTTACAAAGAATGTCTCGCCGTTGAATTCACATGCTTCAGATGCGAGATACGCAACGAGTGGAGAAATGTTTGCAGGATCCCATTCGTCGAACTGTGCAGCATTTGTGGGAGCCGCAATGCGATCTCCAAGACCAGGTGTTGCCTCTGTTAAACGTGTCCGTGCAGCAGGTGCAATGGAGTTGCTCTTGACGTTGTAGCGAGACAGTTCTTTGGCAAGAATTTGTCCGAAGGTAGCAATGCCGCTCTTGGCAGCGCCATAGTTTGACTGACCTGGGTTTGAGAACAAACCAGAAGTTGATGATGTGTGAACAATGTTGCGTGGTTTTGTGACGCCAGCCTTGTGCTGCTCACGCCAGTACGCAGCTGCCCAACGAGATGGTGCAAAGTGACCCTTGAGGTGCACCTGAATCACTGCATCCCACTCAGCTTCTGTCATGTTCACCAATACTCGGTCTCGCAAGATGCCGGCATTGTTGACCAAAATGTCGAGATCACCAAAGGCTTCTACTGCGGCATTCACCATGCGCTGTGCGCCTTCCCAATCTGCAACGTTGTCGTAGTTAGCAATTGCCTGACCGCCCATGGCCTTAATTTCATCGACAACTTGTTGTGCTGGTGTTGCATCGGTTCCGGTGCCATCGTTAGCGCCACCCAAGTCATTAACAACAACCTTTGCGCCCTCGGCAGCAAACAACAATGAGTGCTCGCGGCCAATGCCTCGTCCTGCACCCGTAATGATGGCAACGCGTCCGTCTAGTGCTCCCATGACATCTCCTTTTTCAGCGGGTAAACCCCGGTGAATCGAGATTAGGGGAACTTCAGGTCCACCGTCTTACCGACGACAACCCGTTCAAAGTTCTTCACCACTTTGCCGTCGATAGTGGCTGATTTCAGCCCACGGCGAGTGTTTCCGGTGACTTTCCCCACCACCATGCCGTATTTCAACAAGCGCTCTTTCACAGTGGTGAGTGGCTTGCCATAGATGCTGGGAATGAGAGTGGTGGTTTGCCCCTGAGACACAGTGATGGTGACTGTGCCGCCACGAGGAACACTTTGACCAGCAGCAGGGCTTTGTGAGATGACATTGCCCGTAACAATTTCAGGGTGCCCAGATGGTTCTGTTTCTGTAATCACCAATTGCAACTCTGTGAGTTTTGCCTTCACATCTGCAATCGGCATGTTGGTGAAATCTGGCAACACGCGTGCAGCAGGGCCAGACGACACATTCACCGCAACAGCTGTTCCCTTCACCACTTCATCACCCGCTTTTAATGTGGGCTGATCGGGAATGCTCCAGGACACAACAGTTCCGGCAGCAATGTTTTCATCGGGCACGTCTGCCGTTGTGGGTACAAGACCAATTTCAGTGATCTTTGCTTTTGCTTCATCTGCCGTCAGACCAGTGACATCAATCAGTGCAGACAATGTAGGACCCTGTGACACCCACATGGTGAGCGTGCTGCGCTTTGCCAAATTGCCTCCTGGCAATGGATCTGTGCGCATGACCTGACCTTCTGCAATTTCATCGCTGCGCTCTTTAATGATCTTGATGGACCATCCGTATTGGGAAACGCCGTTACGTGCTTCTGCCTCAGATAATCCCTTGAGCTCGGGCACAGGGTTTTTGGGGTTCAACACAGTGAAATATGCGCCTGTGCCCGCTGCGGCAACAAGTATCACTGCAGCAACCACCACACCAATACGACGCTTCCAGTTCTTTTCTGTGCGCACCACTTGTGATGTTGGGTCATCGGCACTCAGTGCTTGCAATTGTTCTGGATCAATTGCAATTGGTCCGGTTTCATCACCGCCAATAGTGATGGGCGTTCCGTTTGGATCAGTGGGATCTACAACAGGAGATGCAACGGGAATGTTTCCTGTATCAATGTTTGGAGTTGTACGAATCACAATGGGTGGCGCGCTATCTACACGTGGTGTTGGCGCAGGTGCTGGCATGGGTTGTGTTGCACCGCCGTCAAACATTCCTCCACCCACAATGTCAACAGGCGTTGGACGTGGCATTTTTTCTGCCGCTTGTACAAGTGCCTGGCCCATTTCACGAGGACTGAATCGTTCTGTTGCGTTGGGTCGTCCCGCGCGCTCTAACACTTGTGCCAATGATCCGTAATCGGCATTCACGGGCAACAACTTGCCCACACGGTTTGCAAATGCGGCTGCAACAGTGTCGCCCACAAACGGAACATCACCGGTCATGGCTTCCACCAAGATGAGCGCCAAGGAGTACACATCTGAAGACGCCGTACGGGCGCCACCTTCAGACAACTCTGGTGCGCTGTAGGTGGCTTGCTCGAGGCCAAGAGAATCTAAAGGGCGAAGCGGTGCGCCAAAGCCCACCACGCGAACACGGCGATCTGAGCCAAACACCAGGCGGGAGGGGCGGAGATCGCCATGCACAATGCCCTGCTTGGCAGCGGCATCGAGGGCTCGGCAGACATCAATACCCACAATGAGGGCCTGAGAGGGGGTGAGGCGTCGGCCACGGTCGAGGAATTCACGCAACGACCCGCCAGTGAGAGGCTCACCTACCACGAAGAGGTAGCGCTCTCCTTCCAACGTGACATCGCCATGATCAAGAACAGTCTCAATACATGGGTGACGCAGTGACGATGCCACATCAATTTGCTGTTCAAACACAGAAACAGCATCAGAGACAGTGGTGGAACCAAGCGTTGGGTCTACCAATTGCTCTACTGGCACCATTCGTATCGACACGATCTCTTGAGAGGAGAGGTCTGTGGCGTCGAATTGCATAGTGCCACTAGTGGAAGTGGTGGCCTCGGCACGATGGTGGTCGAGTTGGTATCGACCTCCAAGAACAGTGCCGTGCAGGTTCTCTGGGGCGTTCATGACCCATACGACGCTAGCGTCACATGGCCCCTGAGGTGGTTCGAGGCCCTTTTGGGGCGAGAATAGAGCCATGAAACGCCCAATTGACAAGCAATTGCTCCTCGTGAGCGCCGGTGTGGCTGTGGGGCTTGTCCTCATCGTTGCCGGGTTCCGAGCCGGAAGCACGGGCCGTGACTCCCTCAAATTGCCAGAGGTCATTGAGACCATGTCTGTCTCCCCTGGCGATCAAGTTCTTCAACAGAGTCAAATTTCTGTCGACCTCTTAGAAGGGTACGAAGCCTCGCTCACGCTTGACGGCATCGCCTTAGAGACAACTCGTCTTGATGAATTGTCTGCAGGTGGCGCCGCACCAAAGCCAGGCGAACAAGTAGAGATACCTCCCACTGCAATTTTTGATCCCGGTAACAACATCATTAGCTACACACCACAAATTGGAGCGCCCATTGAAGCGTTCTCCCAAGGTGAGCATGTTGCAGTATTGAAGTACTGGAAGATTGTTGAAGGTGAAGCAAAAGCCCGCACCTTCAAATGGACTTTTTCGGCCGACTAACCCAATTCGCCGGTTTCTAGGAGCGCCTCAAACTGGGCCTCATTGAGCATGGGGATATTGAGCTGTTCGGCCTTGGTGACCTTGCTGGCCCCTGGCGATTCCCCAATTACCACCGCATAAGTTTTGGCGCTCACACTGCCGGGGCTCTTCCCCCCGCGCATCTTGATGGCTTGCTCTGCCCCTTCGCGCGAGTAGTGAGCAAGGGTTCCCGTCACAACAACGGCCTTGCCCACGAGAGTTTGAGGTAGATCACTCACCTCAACCTTTCCAAACTCCACTCCGGCCTGACGCAGTTTGTTGATGAGCGCTTTGTTGTCTTTGGAGGCAAACCACTGATGAATAGAAGTGGCGATAATTGCACCCACTCCGTCTACAGAAGACAACTCTTCTTCTGTTGCACGTGAAATTGCATCGAGTGTTCCAAATTGAGATGACAGTGCATCTGCAGCCGCTGGCCCCAGATGTTTGATGCCAAGTGCAGTGAGCAACTTTGGCAATGGCTTTGAGCGTGACCCTTGAATTGCAGCAACAAGATTTTGCGCACTGAGTTCTGCAAACCCTTCAAGCGTGAGTAGCTGCTCCACGGTGAGTGAATACAAATCACCGACATCTGCAACTAACCCAGCATCTGAAAGCGCAAACACAGTGCGTTCACCAAGACCTTCAATATCCATGCCACCACGTGAAGCAAAATAAATAATGCGTTGGTCGCGTTGGAACGGGCATGCAGGTTCAACACACCGAGTATCTGCTTGGTCTTCTGCTTTCACCAATGTTGATTTCAACGAGCATGGACAGGTAGTGGGAAACTCCCATGGCCGAGAACCCTTGGGGCGCTTAGCAATAATTGGCCCAACCACTTCTGGGATGACATCGCCCGCTTTACGCACCACCACGGTGTCTCCGGGTCGTACATCTTTGGCAGCTACTTGATCTCTGTTGTGCAGTGTTGCCATGCCCACAGTGGATCCACCAACAAAAACAGGCTCGAGAACGGCAAACGGAGTCACTCTTCCGGTTCTTCCCACCGAGATCTGAATGTCTTTTAACACTGTGTGTTTTTCTTCTGGTGGAAATTTAAATGCAATAGCCCATCGTGGAGCACGTGAAGTGAAACCCAGTTGTTCACGTTGAGCAAGGTCATCTACCTTGACAACTGCACCATCAATTTCATAACCCAGCTCATGTCTCCGGTCTATCCATGAGTGGCAAAACGCAGCAACTTCTGTGAAAGAACCCACCATGGTGATCTCTGGGTTAACAGGAAAACCCAATTCTTTGAGGTATTCCAGAGTGTGGTGGTGACTAGTGAACTCTGGCCCGCCCACAACTTCTCCCAGTTGATAACACCAAATAGAAAGATCGCGTTGGGCCGTAATGGCGGAGTCTTTCTGACGCAAACTGCCAGCACCAGCGTTACGTGGATTGACAGGAACAGCAAGTGGAGCACGCCCTTTTGCAACTCGCTCAGCATTTTCTGCTTCTCTGTCTGCTTTCAATTTTTGAAAAGCGGCAATGGACATATAAATCTCACCGCGCACTTCCAACACTTCTGGTGCGCCCTTTCCCAATTGTTTTGGCAGCGAAGAAATTGTTGCCACATTGGCGGTCACGTCTTCTCCCACTTTTCCGTCACCACGCGTAGCTGCTTGCACCATCACTCCGTTTTCATAACGAATACTGATAGCAAGGCCGTCAATTTTTAATTCGCACACGTATTTCACTGGCGCATCGCCCAGCCCTTTGGCTACTCGATCACCCCATGCACGA
>JALRGJ010000045.1 GCA_023253435.1 Ilumatobacteraceae bacterium
AGCCTCGACAAGCGACGCCGGATCGCCGACGCCCATGAGATATCGCGGCTGGTCTGTGGGAAGATGCCCAATACAGGCCCCAATTGCGTCCACCATTTCTGCGCGAGTCTCACCAACTGATAATCCACCAATCGCATAACCATCAAATCCGACATCAACCGTTCGTCGTGCACTCTCAGCACGCATCGCCCCATCTGTTCCACCTTGAACAATCCCAAACAATGATTGATCAGGCCTTGAATGCGCAGCCCGAGCACGTATTGCCCAAGCGTGAGTTCGTTCAAGAGCCAAACGCAGTACCTGAGGTTCTGACGGCAAAGATGTGCAAACGTCGAGAACCATTTGGATGTCCGCTCCAATTTTTTGCTGAACATCAACAGCAATCTCTGGAGTGAAACGGTGGAATGAGCCGTCGTACGTTGATTTAAAAGTGACACCTTCATCATCCACTTTGGGATCAAGAGAAAACACTTGAAAACCACCTGAGTCCGTCAGCGTCAAACCATTCCATGCAGCAAATTTTCCGAGGCCACCAAACTTCTCGATCAGGTCTGCTCCAGGTCGCAACATGAGGTGATACGTATTACCGAGGACTATTTGTGCACCAAGTTCTTGATAATCACGGGCACTTAAATATTTAATGGCTCCTCGTGTTCCCACTGGCATAAAACAAGGCGTGTTGTACGTGCCTCGGTGAGTTGATGCCTCACCAGTTCTTGCACTGCCATCTTCTGCAGTGATCTCAAGAGTTACTTTGTGCATCTCTCACACCTTTCTCACGAGCAAGAAACATGGCATCTCCAAAAGAGAGAAATCTGTACTGCTCTTCAATTGCCAGCTGATACAACTCACGCCACTTTTCACCAACAAAAGACTGCACCATCAGAAGCAATGAGGTTCGTGGGAGATGAAAATTCGTCAACATTGCGTTGACAATTTTCCACTCATAACCAGGAGTAATAAAGAGATTGGTTCGTCCGGAGTTCACGCCAAAGGTTGCTGCAGATTCCAATGCTCTTGTGGCCGTTGTCCCTATTGCAATGACCCTTCGTGCTTCCTTGCACTTCTGAAGCGTTTCTTCTGGGACATGAAAAAATTCGCTATGAATCACATGATCGAGTGGATTATCAACGGAAATGGGTTTGAAAGTGTCGAGACCAACGATGAGTTCAACTGATGCAATTGAAACCCCTTTTTCAACAATTTTGTTAATGAGTTCCTGAGTGAAGTGAAGTCCGGCTGTCGGTGCTGCTGCACTTGCCGGAGTTTGCGCATACACCGTTTGATAACGACTGGCATCTTTGAGTGATCCTCGGATATACGGAGGCAAAGGCATCACGCCGATTCTGTTGATCAAATCAATGGGATCATCATCGGTGATCTCGATGGAGAATGTGTCACCGGCATCGGTTCTCTCACCAATACATACAACGCGCTTGCCGAAATACTCAAGCACCTCTCCTGTTTTCAACTTACGCGCAGGTTTTATTAGTGCTTCCCAATGTCGACCATCGTCGGATTTTCTCTCTAGTAACAACACCTCAGCTGATCCGCCAGTTTTCCGTTGGAGCAATAAACGGGCAGGAAGTACTTTTGTGTTGTTCACCACAATCAGATCACCGGGCTGCAGTAATTGATGAAACGCACTCATCACCAGATGAGTCACAGGATCTGTATGAGCACATAACAATCGGGCCGAATCTCGAGGCTCCACAGGTTTCTGAGCAATCAAGGCCTCGGGAAGGTCGTAATCAATGTCCGAGATATGCACGCAATGAGGCTACGGGTTTGCCAGGTGCGAACGGGCGGCATCCATAGCTACGCGTCCACGTGGGGTTCGTGAAATGAGTCCTTTTTGAATGAGGAACGGTTCATAAACGTCTTCCACCGTTTCTGGCTGCTCTCCTACTGCAATGGCCAAGGTGGTGAGCCCAACTGGCCCACCCTCAAATTGCTCACACAGACTTCGAAGAATTGCACGGTCAACTTTGTCGAGACCAAGTTCGTCCACTCCGAACACGCGCAGAGCCTCAAGTGCAACATCTGAGTTGATATGCCCATTGCCTCGAACTTCAGCAAAATCTCTCACTCGACGTAACAAGCGGTTGGCAATTCGGGGAGTGCCTCTACTACGCATTGCAATGTGTGTTGCTGCATCGGGATCTAAGGGAACATCAAGTATCCGGGATGCTCGCCGAACAATGGAGTCGAGTTCTTCTGTGTCGTAGTAATCCAGCCGCGCAACAAGTCCGAATCGATCACGTAGTGGTCCGGTAATCATTCCGGTGCGAGTAGTGGCACCAATCAAAGTGAATCTAGGAAGCGTCAGCCGAATCGATGATGCGGCCGGCCCCTTCCCCACAACAATATCGATCTGGAAATCTTCCATGGCCGGATACAAAATTTCCTCAACTGCGCGAGACAAGCGATGAATCTCATCAATGAACAGCACATCTCCCTCGCCCAACTTTGTCAGTATTGCCGCGAGATCACCGGCGCGTTCTAACGCTGGACCACTTGTGACATGCAGAGTCACACCCATTTCTTCTGCAACTATTCCGGCCATGGTTGTTTTTCCTAAACCGGGTGGCCCGGCCAACAAAATGTGATCCGCAGCCTGACCGCGCTGTTTGGCCGCTCCGAGAACAATGTCGAGATGCTCTTTGAGTTCACGTTGGCCAACAAACTCGTCAAGTTGACGAGGCCGCAAACTCACTTCATCAGACACCTCATGTTCTGACGAAATGGAGGGCTCTAAAAATTCATCCCGCACGACGTGCTCCTAAGAGTGCAAGAGCATCGCGCAACATTGTTTCAGAATCTGTGGCAGTAGACATTTGTCTCATGGTGTCACGAATTTCTTCCGCCCCATAGCCAAGCGCAGTGAGCGCTTCTCGTACATCAGCTGCAGCAGATTGCACTGAAGAACCAGAATCGACAACGCTCTCAATATTGAGGCGTGATTTCAATTCCACCATTAAACGCTCCGCAGTTTTTTTACCCACCCCGGGAACCACTGTGAGCGCTGCGGTATCGCCACTACTCACAATTGTTGAGAGTGCTGTTGGCGAATAGGTGGAGAGAATTGCGAGCGCCATCGCTGGGCCAATGCCGTGAGTAGCAATGAGGACATTGAACGTGTCTCTCTCAATTCTTTGGGTAAAGCCAAACAGAGTTTGTGCATCTTCACGAATGTGGTGATGCACATGCAAAAACGTGGAGACTGTGGGTTCAAGTTCTGCAAATGTTGTTGAAGTAACTGAGCAGAAGTATCCAACGCCTCCCACCTCGATAAGAACCGTGTGAGGAGCAAAGCGCTCAAGAACCACACCTCGTAGGCTCCCAATCATTGAGCACTCCGAAGAACCGCGTGTTGTTGAGATGCAACAAACGGCGCAATCGAGCAATGACACAGCGCGACCGCTGCAGCATCGGCGGCATCAGCTGGTTCAGGAATTGACTGAAGTCCTAGCCGTTGTTGCACCATTCGTCCTACTTGATCTTTTGTTGCACTTCCCCAACCAGCAACAGTGTTCTTCACTTGGGAAGGTGTGTACTGAGCAACCACACACCCGGCCCTTGCCGCCAATGCCAAAACGATGCCGCTAGCTTGGCCCACCCCCATTGCAGTACGAACATTGTTTTGGAAAAACACTTGCTCGATGGCCACAGCATGTGGCCGAAATTGCTGCAGTAAATCCTCTATTTCTGAGTGAATCTCAGCAAGACGTTGTGGCAACTCGTGTGCGACAGGAGTTCGAATGACACCAATAGCTAAAGCTTCTATTTTTTGGGCTGACTTCATTGCCAATACCGCATAGCCACACCGGGTCAGACCGGGATCTATCCCCAAGACAATATGGCCCTGACCGAACATATGTTCCATGCTACCGAGGACGGTGAGCGAGGAGGGGGATTTCAGCGGGCGTTTTCTACCGCTGTCACAAGTTCCTCTACAGGGCGAAAGGTGAGCCCGGCAATGGCTCTGTGCACATAACGAATGACGCCTTTTGCATCCACCACAAAAACGCTTCTTCTGGGGAATCCCAATGGGCCAACAGTTCCGTACAGAGTGGCAACTGCCTTATCTGTGTCGGCGAGCAGTGGAAACTTGAAGCCATGTTTTTGCGAAAAGTCTTCATGGCTGGCGACATCTTGAGCAGAAATAGCCAAAACCTGGGCACCTACTTTTTCAAACTGAGACAGTTCATTGTTGTAAGAGTTCAATTGTTTTGTGCACACAGGAGTTTCATCTCCGGGATAAAAGACAATGACAACCGGTTGCCCCGCGTAGTCGGATAATGAATATGACTTTGCGCCGGTTCCGGGCAGAGTGAATGCAGGTGCTGTATCCCCTACTGAAATTGCCATTATCCAAGCTCCTGCATTAGTTCTTCATCGATATCGAAATTTGCATACACATCTTGCACGTCATCGTTGTCTTCCAACATGTCCATAATGCGCAAAATTTGTTTTGCATCTTCAACACTTGTTACTTCAATGGTAGTTGAAGACACCATCGTGGATTCTGCACTTTGCACTTCAATTCCTGCGGTCTCAAGTGCCGACTGCACGTCATAGACCACCGACGGATCGGTGAGAATCTTCCAAGACCCACCGTCTACTTCAATATCTTCAGCCCCTGCATCAAGCGCAATACCCATAACTGTCTCTTCATCGAGAGCGCCGGGTACCAAAATGACCCCTCGTCGTGAAAACTGCCATCCAACAGCACCCGGCTCGGCCATTGCCCCACCAAATTTGCTGAATGCGTTTCGGACATCGGAAGCAGCACGATTGCGATTGTCGGTGAGAACATCAACCAACATGGCAACTCCACCCGGCGCATACCCCTCATATGTGATGGATTCATAGTTAGCCCCATCGTCTTCGCCAATACCTCGTTTGATGGCGCGATCAATGGCGTCCTTTGTCATCTGAGCCGCCTTGGCTTTGAGGACCTGTGTGCGCAAAGACGCATTTGAATTCACATCTCCACCACCGGAGCGTGCAGCGACTTCTATTTGGCGTGCAAGTTTGGCAAACAATTTGCCCCTGGCCTTATCGGCTGCACCTTTTTTGTGTTTGATTGTTGCCCATTTGGAGTGACCTGACATGGTTAGCTCTTTCGCGTAGTGGACATGGAAGAAACAAAATAGTCGTGCAAACGTGCATCCCCTGCTAATTCAGGATGGAACGAAGCTGCCAGCACATTTTTTTGTCGCACAAGGACCGGCTCTGCACCGAAACGACCAAGGACCTCCACACCATCGCCCATGCGCTCAATGCGAGGAGCACGAATAAACACTCCATGAAACGGGCCAACGGTGGAATCAATCTCTGCTTCAAAAGAATCCACCTGGCGACCAAATGCGTTACGCCTCACCGAGATGTCGATTGCACCAAAACTTCTCTGATCTGGGCGACCATCTAAAACTTCAGTGGCCAACAGAATCATTCCGGCACACGTGCCAAATACGGGCATCCCCGACGAGATTCGATCTGAGATCGGATCGAATAGTCCCGAAATCTCAAGTAGCTGTGACATCGTGGTGGATTCTCCACCAGGCATCAACAATGCATCAACTGATTCCAATTGCTGTGGAGTGCGGATTTCTGTCGTTGACACTCCGAGAGAGGACAAACAATCAGCGTGAGCCGCAAACGCACCTTGAAGCGCTAGAACACCTACTCGCATGTTCCCCCGGAGGCCTCGCGTTCACGTTTTACCAACCGCGTTGAGCGAAACGCTGAGCGTCGTTAATTTCATCCATGCCAATACCGGTCATGGGCGCACCAAGACCTCTGCTGACTTCTGCGAGAACTTTTGGATCCCGGAAGTTAGTTGTTGCCTGAACGATTGCTCGCGCACGTGGTGCGGGATCATCGCTCTTGAAAATGCCTGATCCAACAAACACCGCTTCTGCACCTAGCTGCATAGCAAGGGCTGCGTCGGCCGGAGTTGCGATTCCTCCAGCACAGAACAATGGCACCATTAGTTTTCCAGTCTCAGCAATTTCTTGAACCAATGGAAGCGGAGCCTGCAAGCGCTTGGCCCACTCGAACAGTTCCGCTGAATCGGCTTGAGTGATCTTTCGAATGTCTCCAAGGATTGAACGCAAGTGACGCACGGCCTCAACGATGTTTCCAGTGCCAGCCTCGCCCTTTGAACGAATCATGCAAGCGCCCTCAGAAATTCTTCGCAATGCCTCACCCAAGTTTGTTGCACCACACACAAATGGAACAGTGAATGAAAACTTGTCAATGTGATGAGTTTCATCTGCTGGCGTTAACACTTCAGATTCATCAACGAAGTCGACGCCAAGTGACTCAAGAATTTGAGCTTCAACAAAATGTCCGATTCGGGCTTTTGCCATCACGGGAATGCTGACGGCAGCCTTGATACCTTCAATCATTTCCGGATCACTCATACGCGCAACACCACCGTCACGACGAATGTCTGCGGGCACGCGCTCAAGAGCCATCACGGCACAAGCACCCGCATCTTCTGCAACCTTTGCTTGTTCTGGAGTAACGACGTCCATAATGACGCCGCCCTTCAACATTTCAGCAAGACCACGCTTCACGCGCTGGGTACCAACAGATGTTTGGGGGGTGGAGCTCATAGGTAAAAGCGTATCGAGGCAGAACTACCAGCCCTTCCCCTATTTCGATGTGAAATAAGTGGAACCTTAAACAGCAGGGAAAGCCACTTTGGCAGGGTCAACTCCAGGGGGCACTGGCGCAAGTGACTTCTTCCACGCAAGTTCCACCCATGTGTTGCCAGGGGTCATACGCACTGCCGCACCTGCTTGATCGGTAAAAGTGAAGGGCTTCAATCGATCATCTCGGCTCCACTTGACTGCAATAAGTCCCCCGTCGGTCAGGACAAACCCATCACCTTCACCCACCGTGACAGCTTCTGGACTCTTGCGATCTGCCTTACTGCGCTTGTACGTGACATACAGAACTACAACATTCTTGGCAGAGACTTGTTGGTCGTCTGACATGTGTGGCTCAAGTTCACGCTTGGTATTGAGAGAGAAGCGCTGGAACGAGCCTGCTGTTGCATCCCACTTCCAGTACACACGCACGTTGTACATAGAGACTTTGGCTCCATCGATAGCGGTGGAGGTACTTGGCTTGGCATCACTTGACGTGCGATACACAAATTGTGGTTGAGGCGGACCAGAACCTTCGGGAGCCAATTTCCAGATATCTGTTGTCTTGGCATACAAGTTATGAGGAATTTTTCTGTCTTTGGCTCGGTAGTAGCCACCTTTGCCTTTTGATGCCGAATATCCGAGGTTGACAAGATCACTTGCGTTAATGGCTTTTGTTACTCGATAGTTTCCACCACTCCATGCAAACAGCGGTTTGTTGTATGCGCCGAGAATGTCGACGTCCTGAGTACGTCCACTGCGCAGAGGACCCACGGGGTCACTCCCCTGACTGTGAAAGACTGCTGCAAAACGTGTGAGACCTTCTACGTTTTCCTCAAACACGATGTCGGCTTTTGTTAAGCCTGATTGCGGACGAGCTGAGGGATGATTGTCGATCTTTGCAGCAAGAGCAGGTCGCATCACTGCTACCTGATCAGTTACTGGAGTTCCCAGCAACGGATACATCGCCGGTGGGGTGCCAGGAACAGTTGAATTACCTTCTGCACCTGCTGTGTCATCGGAAGATGAAGATGAACCACAAGCAGCCAATAAAGAAAGGGCAAGCAGCCCTGAC
>JALRGJ010000046.1 GCA_023253435.1 Ilumatobacteraceae bacterium
CTGTATGCCCTGGGCAGATCGAACAGTTTCCATACCTATTGGGGAGTGTAAAGAGGGTTATTTGCCGACTACCACCACGAAACAAACTCGCAACATAAAGTTGCATTTGTCGTCACAAAACCCCATTTTTCTGAACGCAGTTCATTTATTTCAGGCCGAATCTGGGCAACCTACACTCATGGAGACCCTCGGGAGGCCCAATGACATTCACACCAAAGACTCCAAAAGGATTCCCTGGCCGCAGTGGTAAGACCCTTGCCGAGTCTCAGCCTCATTGGGATTCACATAACAGTTCCGATGGCAAGCCAAATATTTTGATGGTGCTTCTTGATGACGTGGGTTTTGCAGATTTTGGATGTTACGGATCAGAGATTCACACTCCCGCCATCGATTCAGTAGCGCAGCAAGGACTCCGCTTTTCCGGTTTTCACACAACTGCCATGTGCAGTACCACGAGAGCTGCTCTGCTCACTGGTCGCAATCATCACAGTGTCGGTGTTGGGTGCCTTGCAAATTTTGATAGTGGGTATCCCGGCTACAGAGGGAAAATTACAAAAGAAGCCGGAACAATTGCAGAGCTCTTACGACCCCACGGGTACCGCAACTACATGGTGGGCAAATGGCATGTCACACCACTCACAGAAACCGGGCCCACCGGACCTTTTGACGGCTGGCCACTAGCAAGAGGTTTTGACCGCTTCTATGGGTTTCTTGATGCAGAAACCGATCAGTTCAGTCCAGAAGTTGTGCGCGATAACACCCATGTCACTGCACCAGGCACTTACAGCACCGGTTATCACCTCACTGAAGACTTGATTGACAATTCAATTACATATTTGTCTGAGCACACAGCTGGCGCACCAGATGCTCCTTGGTTTATGTTGCTTGCCCCTGGAGCATGCCATGCACCGCATCAGGCTCCCATTGAACTCATTGATAAATGTGAGCAGTATTTTTTAGATGGCTGGGATGCGTGTCGTGAACGACGTCTCGCAAAACAAATTGAATTAGGAATCGTTCCTCAAGGAACACAATTACCAGATCGCAACGACTGGGTATTTCCTTGGGCCGATATTCCCACAGAACACAAGCCACTGTTCACTCGTCTCATGGCTGCCTACGCAGCAATGTTGGAACACTTTGATCAAAACTTTGCTCGAGTTCTTGCTCACCTTGACGCATCTGGGCAATTGGAAAACACAGTCATCATGGTGATGAGTGACAATGGCGCCAGTCAAGAGGGTGGCCCTCACGGATTCATCAATGCAATGGGTCCTTTCAACTTGATTCCCGAATCAATTGAAGAAAAGCTCTCGCGAATTTCTGATATTGGTGGACCAGATACACACTCCAACTTTCCTTGGGGTTGGGCGATGGCAGCCAATACTCCACTCAAGCGATACAAACAAAACACACATTCAGGAGGAATTCGGGATCCTTTTGTTATCTCTTGGCCAGGAGTCATTGCTGATAAGGGCGGCTTACGACACAATTTCTGCCACGCGCTTGATGTAGTTCCTACTCTTCTCGACGTCATTGGTATTGAAGCACCGAGCCATGTCAATGGCATCAAACAAATGCCCATTGAAGGAACATCTTTTGCTCCAGTTCTCTCACAGGAATCAGCAGCAGTGCAGCGCGGACCTCAATACTTTGAGATGTTTGGCCACAGAGGCATCTGGGACAACGGTTGGAAAGCGGTGGCCTATCACCAACCCGGAACACCATTTGACGATGACGTGTGGGAGTTGTATCACCTCTCTGAAGATTTCAATGAATGCCACAATGTGGCCGACACTGAGCCAAAGAGATTGCAAAAGATGATCGACCTGTGGTGGAAAGAAGCCGATAAACACAATGTGTTGCCACTAGATGATCGTTTTGCTCCGCGTTTTGCCGAAAATGCGGAGCGCCACACTGGATCACGTACCAATTTCACTTTCTGGAAGGGAATGGGTCATTTGCCCTCAGATGTTGCTCCAGATTTGCGTAGCCGTTCGTACACAATTACCGCTCACATAGAAGTTCCCGAATCAGGTTGTGAGGGTGTTCTTGTCTCACATGGTGATGCCACTAGTGGCTACAGCCTTTTCATACGAGATGGTTACCTAGAACATGATCTCAACATTGGTGGATCCCATCAAATGTTGAAATCACATATTCCAGTTCCTGCCGGCTCACATCAAGTGGGTGTTCGGATGAAAAGAGTGGGAAACGAGGGAACTCTCACAATGTTCATTGACGATATTGAAGTGGGATCTATGACCACTAGTAATATTTTCTGGATTCTGATCTCATGGTCCGGTCTAGATATAGGTCTCGACAGAGGAACCACAGTGAGTGACTACACATCACCTTTCATGTTCACCGGGAATCTCATCAAAGTAGTGATCGATTTAGATAACGATCAAACGCTGGATTACCACGGCCATAGTCGCGCCACAATGGCTCGCGATTAGTGGGTAAAGGCCTTATCCCCTAACGGGGACCTCTTTAAAGGCAATGTTTCTGTCTGTCTCTGGTTCTTTAGGTAAACCAAGTACGCGCTCACCAATGATGTTGCGCTGAATCTGATCGGTTCCACCACCAATAGAGAAAAAATAAGCATTCAATTGTGAATAATTGTGTGCATAGATCACTGAATCTTCTTCACCACTAAGTGTGGCATTCATTCCCAAAAGATGACCTTGCACGCGGGCGGCAAAATGCAGTAGTTGCGCCATGTTCAATTTCCCTAGCGAAGCAAGTGGTGATGCTCCCCCAGCCTCCGCCGCTGCCCTGGCGCGTTCTGCATTCCACTCGTTAGTCATGCGCCAACAATGCAACTTCATCAGTTCCTGTCTGACATGAGGGTCTGATTGTTTGCCCATCTTTCTAGCAAGACCAATAAGTGATGTATCGGGCATGGGAATAGAGCCATGTGCTGCGGCGGTAGCTCCTTTAGATGAACGGGATGCTGGGCCTCTTCGACCACCACCCATAGCTACTCGCTCATACATCAGCGCAGTCTGGAGAACCATCCAACCACTATTCAGTTCCCCCAAACGATGAGTGTCAGGTACCCGTGCATCGGTAATAAAAACTTCGTTGAAACGCGCATCACCTGTTGCCTGTCGAAGCGGACGTACTTCAACGCCAGACTGCTTCATGGGAAGCCAGAAAAAACTGATACCTCTATGCTTGGGCTGATCCCAATCTGTTCGTGCGATCAACATTCCATAATCCGCACTTTTGGCTCCAGAAGTCCAGACCTTCTGGCCATTCACCACCCATTCATTGCCATCACGGAGCGCCGTGGTTCTGATGCCAGCCAAGTCGGACCCCGCTCCAGGCTCGCTGTACAACAAACACATTGCGATTTCATCGAGTAATAACTTGCGCATGAACTGACTCTTCAATTCATCACTTCCATAAGACAGCATTGTTCCTGCCCACAGATTTGTTTTGTCTTGGCCGGGGCCGGGAACCCCTTTAGATAAAAACAATTCCTCTACTTCGGCCGCTTCATCATCGGATAAACCACGACCAAACCATTCCTTTGGCCAGCGAAGCGCAGCCCAGCCAGAATCCACCACAGTTTCACGCCACACATCTGGGTCGATAGTGGGATCCCAATGAGTTGAAATAAATTCAGATGCCTCTTGTATTGCCTGACTCATCGCAATCCTTTTGCCTTCTCTATCTCCATGGAGAGTAGTTCTTAGATAGCGGGAATCTCTATACCAACGACTCCAGATCTTGAATCTGCGTGATTTAGGGTGTGACCAATGAAAGCTTTGGTATTTCACGGCCCCAGAGATATTCGGCATGAGTCGTACAGTGACCCTTCACTCACATTTGATCATGCAGTCATTATCAA
The DNA here is from genome assembly GCA_023253435.1 of Ilumatobacteraceae bacterium. Classification (GTDB taxonomy): domain Bacteria; phylum Actinomycetota; class Acidimicrobiia; order Acidimicrobiales; family Ilumatobacteraceae; genus UBA2093. Next base: position 3,860 of record JALRGJ010000046.1, read on the forward strand.
GGTCAGCCATTGCAGTATTTGTGGAAGCGACCTTCACATTTATCATGGTGACAAAATTGGTAAGACCGACTACTCAGCCAATGTTGACCCCTTCTGTGTGGGGCATGAATTTATTGGTGAGATTGTTGAAGCCGGAAAAGATGTTTTTCATTTTGCAGTAGGTGACAAAGTCATCGCTGCAGGGGGCTCAGGCTGTGGAAGCTGTTCCGCTTGTTTATCGAGAATAGGTAGATGCTCCAGATCTAATGCATTTGGTCTGAGTACTCGATTACAAGGTGGACAAGCGGAGTTTGTTCAGGTTCCAAATGCAGATATGACTCTCATGAAAATTCCAGAGGGTGTGAATACCGAACAAGCCATATTGCTGACAGATGCAATGGCAACTGCGCACTTTGGAGTTACTCGAGCCGATATTGAACCCGGCGATACTGTAGCGATAGTTGGTCTTGGGCCTATTGGTTTGATCGGAATTGAACTTGCCTACATACGTGGCGCATCACAAGTAATAGCTATCGACCCAGTTGAGGCTCGACGTAAAAAAGCCGAAGTTCTTGGGGCCATCGCAGTTTCACCAGACGATGTGCGTTCCGTGGTGAATGAGAACACGCATGGAAAAGGCGTAGACCGAGTTTTTGAAGCATCTGGTGTACGTAGTGCAATTGAGATAGTGCCCACCTTGCTCCGCCATAGTGGTAATGCTTCATTCATTGGATTGCCCCAAGGTGGTACTGGCTTCCCTATGAACCAAATGATTTATAAGAATTTGACCGTTCGCGCAGGAGTTGCCAACGTAACAGCGCAATGGCCAACACTTATTCCCTTATTGCAAAGTGGACGCTTAAAAGCTGACGGTCTATTTACTCATCACATGTCACTGGAACAAGGATCTGAGGGCTATCAGATTTTTGATTCGCGCAGTGATGGCGTATTGAAGATTATGTTCAGCTTGTAACTTTATTTACCTGACTGAACGGGCAGAGATTCCTTCACCCACTCCAACATTCCTCCGGTCATATTCACAGCATCAATGCCTTTTGATAGGAGCCAGGCTGTGACTTTTCCAGATCTATTGCCAGATCTGCACACAACAACAATCCTTTGGCCATGAGAGATTTCAAAAAGTTTTTCAGGTAACTGCGCCATCGGTATATGTACCGCACCTGAAATATGCCCCTCATTCCATTCATCTTCTTCTCGCACATCGAGCAACAGGGATGAAGTATCAACTGCAGCAGCATGAACTGTTGTGGTGGGCAAAGTTGCAGGAATATTTGCGTTAGACCAAGAGGTATAACCACCTATCAAATCTGAAACATCAGAGAACCCATGTGAACGTAGCAAACTTGCCGCAATGGAGGATCTATAACCGCCCGCACAAAACACCACAGTTGGCAGAGTCGGGTCAAGATTCTGTATTTCATGGATCATTGAAGGAAGACTGATGTGTTGTGAGCCAGGAACTGTTCCAAGCGCCACTTCACCCGCATTTCGGACATCAATTACATTCAAACTTTTTACCGACGCAACTCTTTCAGTAAATGCCTCAATAGAAAGTCTGGATGCTTTCTCCACCACTTCTGGGTGTTCCATAAACGTACGAATAGGATCTGCAAGAGCACCAATTACATTGTCGAATCCAATTCGACCAAGACGTGTCTTCGCTTCCACCTCGTACCCTGGCTCGGCCACCAAGATGATGGGAGTTCCTGGTTGCATCACCTCTCCCACATATTCCGCAAAACGTCCGGTGAGGCCAACATTGATGGAATGACGCAGATGACCTGCGGCAAACATCATGTCATCACGTGAATCAATAACTACTGCACCATTCTTTTGATGTTGAAGAACTTCGGAAATAGTGAGCGTGTTGACCGCGGCATCTTCGCTTAGTAACCCATGTGCCTCCCTATTTTTATTTGCGGCAAAGAGGAAATACAACGGGGCAACTGTTTGTCCCTGAGTCACCGCATCAATGAAATCCTCAACCACCATTGGTGCAAGCGCGTAGTTTGTACGACGTTGCTCGCCAATAGTGGAGACAGTTTCAGTTGAGAGGTTTTTTCCACATGCAGATCCGGCACCGTGAGCGGGATACACGAGTGTTGAGTCAGGAAGTTTCATCAACTTGTTATGCAAAGAGTCATACAACTGATGGGCTAACTCATCTGCAGAAAACCCGACTGCTGAGAGAAGATCTGGTCTGCCTACATCGCCAATGAAGAGTGTGTCGCCGGTGAAAACAGCGTACGGTTCACTCTTTGGTCCATTCTTCCGAAGCACAATGCTGATTGACTCCGGTGTATGCCCGGGAGTTTCCAAAATCTCTAGATCTACTTCACCCAGATTGATGTGCTCACCGTGCTTCATCGCACGTATAGGAAACTCAACACGATCTGCTGCATGTATTCCGTACACGATTGTTGCACCCGTTTTTGCAGCAAGCTCTAGATGTCCAGACAGAAAATCTGCGTGAAAGTGGGTCTCAATGACTGTGTCAATACGTAGGCCTTGCTCTTGAGCATCCGCAATGTATTGGGCCACATCTCGTTGGGGATCAATAACTACTGCTCTGCCACTGGTGGGATCTCCAATTAAGTAACTGGCGTGTGACAGGCACTCGAGGTAGTACTGCTGTACGAACATGTCTTGTGTTGTGAGCATGCTTCATGATACCCTAGGGGGTATGTGTAGACAAGTGACATGCAAGAAATGCAATCGACCCTCCTGGGCCGGCTGTGGAGCCCACGTAGAGCAAGTACTTGGCCATGTGGCCCCTGCAGATCGTTGCCAATGTGGCTCTGGAGCCTCCTCCCCCTCTCAGCCAGTATCAGCAACCTCCGGTAAGCGCCGCTGGTTCAAGAAATAGGAACATCATGGAAATAGCAGCAGAAGTAAAAGCAGACCTCCACAAGCGTCTTCGCCGAATTGAAGGTCAAGTGCGCGGAGTCCAGGCCATGTTGGAAGAAGACCGTGAGTGTCGTGACATCGTTACTCAAATTGCAGCTGTGACAAAAGCAATGGAACAAGTGGGATTCAAGATGCTGGCATCTGGCCTGACATCGTGCATTGAAAACCCTAAGAAGTCAGCCGCACAGGGCTACTCAATTGAAGAAGTGGAACGAATGTTCCTCAAACTTGCGTAAACCAATTTATCTCAGAAAAAATAGTCATGAATTCATCTTCAACTCATCAACCATCTCTACCCCCAGACAAGAAAGCTTTGTTCTCAAGACTTGCTTCATCTATGGCAAAACATCGCCGCCTCGTTATTGCAGTATGGGCAGTTATTACTTTGGCGGCGGCACCGCTTGCGATCTCGCTGACAAAAGCGCTCTCTGGTGCAGGATGGGATGCAAAAGGTTCCACGGCTGAGGCAGTACGCAAGGAACTACGTGCGGACTTCCCAGAACTAGGAGCAGAAAATCCTGTAGTAGTAGTCAGGCAAAATACATCTTTCTCCGAAGACTCAACATTGCTCTCATCTCTCATCACTGAGATCACAAAAGGGCCTCATGTCATTGGTGTAGCAGATCCCCTTAAGATGCCAGCCGAAGCGGGTTTAATTTCTCGTGACGGGAAAACAGCACTTGTTCCCGTTTCCCAAGAAATCAAGGAAGAAGCAGAGCGCCCAGAGTTCGCCGGAGAACTTGGTTCCTTCGTCCAGAAAATAAAAATGCCAGAAGGACTACGGGCAGAAGTAACAGGTGAATGGCCAGTATGGGCGGACTTCAACAAGATGAATGAAGAAGCTCTTCACAAAGCAGAACTCTTGAGTGGTCTTCCCACATTGGTCATGTTGTTCATTGCATTTGGAGCAATGATTGCAGCCGGAATTCCGCTGATCTTGGCAATTGCCGGTATCGCAGCTGGCTTTGCA
>JALRGJ010000047.1 GCA_023253435.1 Ilumatobacteraceae bacterium
TGCTCCGACTTCCTGACCAGGAAGCCGCTCGCCGCGGCATGGTCGTCAAGTCGGCCTGACCACATCTTCATTGAAGGAGCATCAACAACATGGCTGACAACTCGATCACCCTGGTGGGAAACCTCACCCGCGATCCAGAACTTCGCTTCACCACCTCTGGCCGCGGAGTCGCCTCGTTCGGCATCGCCGTCGGTCGTCGTTACCAAGTGAACGGCGAGTGGCAGGAACAGACTTCGTACTTCAACGTCACCGCATGGGGTCAACTCGGCGAGAACGCCGCTGCCTCCCTACATAAGGGAACTCGCGTCGTCGTCACTGGTCGACTTGAGCAGCGCGAGTACCAAAACCGTGAAGGTGAAAAGCGCACAGCAATTGAAATCAATGCCGATGAAGTTGGCCCAAGCCTTCGCTGGGCAACCGCTTCAATCGAGCGCAATCCTCGCGGTGAGGGCGGCAACTCTGCACCTCGCGGAGGCAATGCTGGTGGCAACACCGGAGCCGATTACTTCCCAGCCGACGAAGAACCTTTCTAGTCCTTATCCCTTTTTCCCCTGCACACTTCCCTGATACAAGGAATCAACAATGACAAGCAAGAAGAACAAAATCCGTAACGCTCGCGAAGCAAATCGCAAGTTCAAGAAGAAGGCCAACCCGCTGAAGGCCGACCAAATTGGTTTCATCGATTACAAAGACGTGAGCCTTTTGCAGCGCTTCATGACTGATCGCTCAAAGATCCGTGGTCAGCGCATGAGCGGTGCAAGCGTTCAGCATCAACGCGATCTCGCAACAGCAATCAAGAATGCACGCGAGATGGCACTGCTGCCATACACAAAGCGCACTGTTTCCACACGTGCACCTCGCCCGGGTAAGGATGGCCGTGAGGACGAGAGCACCTTGGAGATGCCAGAGCAGCCAACATCATCAGCATTTGGTGAAGAGGCAGCAGCAGCTGAGGCTGCAGAGGCAACAGACATTGAGTCAACCGAATCATCCGAAGTTGAAGCAGAAGTAGAGGCCTGATCATGAACGTCATTCTTCGTCAAGACATCGCTGGCGTTGGACGCCGCGGAGACATCGTCACAGTTGCCGATGGTCATGCACGCAACTACTTGTTGCCCCGTGGTTTGGCTTTGTTGGCCACCGACGGTGCGGTGAACCAAGCAAATGCGATGCGTCGCGCTCGTGACCTTCGTGAGGCCGCCGATCGCGATGCCGCACGCAATGTGGCAGAAGCTCTTACTGCAAAGGCATTTACTGTCAAGGCAAAGGCTGGCAACGAGGGTCGTTTGTTCGGATCAGTAACCACCGCAGATATCGCGTCTGCATTGGCAGCTCAGGCCGGTGTGTCACTGGATCGTAAAAAGATCGTGGCCCAGCCCATCCGCACTACTGGCTCGCACACAGTTCTCGTGCGTTTGCACGCAGATGTTGAGTGCAACGTCAAGGTGTCTGTTGTCGCCGGCTAAGCGCCATTTTCATAGCCCTGTTATCCACAGATTCAGGACGTCATCCCCAGCACAATCCACAAGGATTTCGCAGGGTTTTCCACTAGCAATCCACAGCAATTCGTGGGCAAGGTAGAGGATCTCTATGACGGACTATTCCAACAGGCCAGAAGGGTCTGACGCATCTCAGGGTCGCGATAACAATCGTCGAGTCACGCGTACAGATAGTCGCACGCCTCCTCACAACCTTGATGCGGAAGCGTCATTACTTGGCGCAATGTTGCTAGATGAATCGCCCATCAACCTGGCAATAGAGCAAACACTTGACCCGTCAGATTTTTATAAGCCAGCACATGGTCATGTGTATGCGGCCATCAGGTCTCTTGCAGCAGTAGGAGATGCGATTGATGCTGTCACAGTGTCAGAAGAATTGCGCAGAGCAAATCTTTTAGATGATTTAGGTGGTCTCAATTTTTTGTTGGAGCTACAAAACGCAACTCCATCAATTAGTAGCGCAAGCAGGTACATCAGAATTGTTCGTGATACTGCAATCCTTCGTCGATTGATTAAAGGCGCAAGCGACATTGCCGACCTCGGATATTCAGCACCTGCAGATATTCGGATTGCCATCGATAAAGCGGAGCAAATTGTCTTCGACATCGGTGATGAACAAATCACCGATTCCATGCAGAAGCTGCACGATCTCACAGCAACTGTTGCCACCATTCTTGAAGAAAGATTCGATTCAAAGTCCGATATCACAGGTATCCGAACCGGATACTCAAAGTTGGATCGTTTGCTCTCTGGTATGCAACCAGGAACTCTCAACATTGTGGGAGCTCGCCCCGCAATGGGTAAATCCGCGTTTGCACTTGGTATGGCAGTATCTGCTGCGCGCACCACAAATAATCCTGTGTTGTTCTTTTCATTGGAAATGTCCAATACTGAACTAACGCAAAGAATTTTGTCTGCCGAAGCAAAAGTCGATTCTGAGCGAATGCGCAACGGCCAGTTACAAGACGCCGACTGGACAAAAATTACTAATGCCATCAATCGTCTCGAAATCCCACTGTTTATCGACGACACACCCCAAATCACGGTGATGCAAATTCGTCAGAAGCTACGCCGAATCAAAGTTTCTGACGGTCCTCCCGCAATGGTGGTGATTGACTATTTGCAGCTCATGGGTGGTGGCAATAATGAGACTCGTCAATTAGAAATTGCAGAAATTTCTCGTGGACTCAAATTGCTCGCCAGAGAATTTGCGATTCCTGTTGTTGCCTTGAGTCAGTTGAGTAGAGGTATTGAACAGCGTTCAGATCGTCGTCCTGTGTTGTCTGACCTTCGTGAGTCTGGTGCGCTCGAGCAGGACGCCGACGTCGTGATGTTCTTGTACAGAGAAGAAGCAGCAAATGCTGAAGCACGTATGAGTGACCGTGGTTTCGCAGATGTGATCGTGTCTAAGCACCGCTCTGGTCCTACTGGAGATGTGCGCTTGATTTTCAACAAGGCCTATACCCAGTTCGTTGACGAACCAGAGTGATCTACTTGCGCCGCATTAAGCGTTTGTTGGTGCGTGAATAGTGACTGTTGCGTCCTGATCAAATGGTGGACGCTCAGCAACAAGCAGTTCAGCAGCCTCTTTCTTTTCCTCTGATGTAAGAGGTCGGAGATCGTGACAGAACTCAACAGTGTTGCCATCAGGATCTGTGGTGTAAATGCTGACGCAAAATCCATGATTTACTTCTGCCACCGTATGGCCATGTGAACACCAAATCTTTCTGCGTTCATCGAGAAATTCTTTTGTTGGTGCAAAGTAGGCAAAGTGATTTACCCAACCAGGTACGCCGGCCATCTGGTTGATATTTGTTGGGACTCCGTTTGGCCACTGTTGAGCGTCATGGAGATCCCAGAAGGCAATCATTCCTTCAGATCCGGTGTCATAGAAGACATGTCGGGCCCAACCATCGGGCGATCCCACGACGGGGCCGATAACTGTTTTCACTAGTTCAAAACCCATCACCTCTGTATAGAAGTGGTGAGTGGCAGCTAGGTCTTTGGTGGCAAGTGCAACGTGATGGAAGCCCATGTACTGAAGTCTGTCACGCCTAGCCTGAAGACATGTTCCTCGGAGAAAATCTGTTGTCCTATCTCATACTCGCGCTGGGCGGGGCCCTGGCGGTGGGCAACATCTTGGCTTTGGTGAAGCCACCCCCCGCCACAAAACAGGACGGTGACTTGGAGAGAGCCCCCGTGATGCGCAGTGTCGTGATGGCAGGGATTGGCACTGTTGCTGCTCTGTGGGCCCTTGCGAGTTTGGTGAAGTAGTTCAACTCCATTGTTGAATCATCAGTAACACCCTTTCAGTACTCTCAACACATGGCGTTTGGTCAGCAGTCGGGGCCACCGGCAACCCATAAACAACTTGAAGAACTGTTGTCGTTGTTGCACGCTGCTGGTCATACAGATTTCAGAGATGCTCGCGGCCCATTAGGTTTTACTCAGCGTCAGGCCAACGGCAAATTCACCCGTGATGAAGCCGACACGTTCATTGCTCAGTTGCACGAGTGGGCAGAAATTGCTGAATCTGCTGATGCAGTTCCTGAGCCAGTATCACCGGCACCAAAAACCAAAGTCACAGCTGCAGAGCGCTCATTAAAAAAAGTTCCGTCAGAGATTCTTGCTGCAGAGTTGCAGAGCCGTGGTTGGGTAGTTCTCGAGCCGTAAAGCCTCATGTGTTCGGGCAATGCCGCGTTGTCGAGCAACATCTTGACTAGCCAGAGGTAGGTAGATATGCCATGTACGCCCGGAAAGGGGGAGAGTGGCAAGAAAGAACCATTATTTTGCGACCGAGATGAAATTCATCGGGGGGACCATTAGTGGCTTGGCTAGGGTTTCCTCTGTGATTCTGTCCGACCGTGACCTACGCACTGAGATCCAAGGTGGCCGCATCATCATTGAGCCATTCGATGAATCCTGCGTGCAACCAAGCAGTATTGACGTCAAGGTGTCTCACCTGTTTCGAGTTTTCAGAAACCACTCAGCGTCGGTCTTGGATGTAAAGAAAGACCTCACCGATCTCACAGAGTTGGTGGAAGTGCCAGAGGGTGAAGCATTCATGTTGCATCCGGGTGAGTTTGCTCTTGGTTCCACATTGGAGCGAGTAGCCGTTCCCCATGATCTTGTCGCTCGAGTAGAAGGCAAGAGTTCACTTGGCCGTCTTGGTCTTGTCATTCACTCCACAGCTGGATTCATCGACGCCGGTTTTGATGGTCACATCACCTTGGAACTTGCCAATCTCGCCAATCTTCCCATCACGCTGTATCCGGGCATGAAGATTGGTCAGATCAGTTTCATCAAGATGACTTCACCAGCGGAAAAGCCGTATGGCTCTGGCGCAAAAGGTTCTAAGTACCAAGGTCAACGCGGCCCCACACCAAGCCGTTATTTCGAGAACTTTCAATAGTTATGCCAGCCGAAATTCATCAGTCGAACAAACTTGAAGACGTCTTGTACGACATTCGTGGTCCTGTGCTTGTAGAGGCAAAACGCCTTGAAGAGCAAGGTCATCGCATCATGAAGTTGAACATTGGCAATCCTCATCCATTCGGATTTGAAGCTCCTCCAGAAATCTTGGTGGATGTCATTCGTCATCTTCCAGAGGCCCAGGGTTACTCAGACTCTCAAGGAATTCGGTCAGCACGTACCGCGGTTGTTCAGCATTATCAAACTCAAGGCATTGACATCACAGATCCAGATGATGTGTGGCTTGGCAACGGCGTCAGTGAACTTATTCAATTGTCACTCAACGCGCTGTTAGATAGCGGTGACGAAGTGTTGATTCCCGCTCCTGATTATCCGTTATGGACAGCTTCAACAAGTTTGGCCGGAGGAACACCTGTTCATTATCTATGTGATGAACAGTCCGATTGGAATCCGAATCTTGACGACATTCGTTCAAAGATCACAAAAAAGACGCGTGCCATTGTTGTGATCAATCCAAATAATCCCACCGGTGCCGTCTACAGCCGTAAGGTCTTGCGAGAAATTGCAGATCTTGCCCTAGAGCACAACCTCATTGTGTTTGCCGATGAGATCTACGACAAGATCTTGTACGACGATGCAGTGCATCACACTTTTTCTTCTGTTGCTCCCGAGTGCCTAACGTTCACTTTTAATGGTTTGTCAAAGGCGTACCGACTAGCTGGATTTCGTGCTGGCTGGATGATGGTGACCGGTCCTCGCAAACATGCTGAGAGTTACATTGAGGGCATCAACATGCTCACCAACATGCGCTTGTGTGCAAATCATCCGGCTCAATTTGCGATTCAAACAGCACTAGGTGGTCGTCAAAGTATTCGCGATCTTGTGCTTCCTGGTGGTCGTTTATTGGCACAGCGTGACGCCGCCGTTGAGGCGTTGAATGCCATTCCCGGCGTTTCATGTGTAAAGCCAAAGGGTGCGCTGTACGTCTTTCCCAAGATTGATCAAGACATGTATCCCATCAAAGACGATCGTCGATTTGTGCTTGATTTTCTGCGAGCAGAGCATGTGCTTGTCGTGCAGGGGTCAGGTTTTAATTGGCCTAACACAGATCACCTACGCATTGTCACGCTGCCATGGGCAAAAGATTTGACTGAAGCCATCGGCAGACTCGGCAACTTCCTGTCTACGTATCAGCCACCAAAGGACTAGTCACTCTTACCAATGCGGTAATAAGCAGGCGGGCATCTACATTGATGCCATGTCACACACAACAGTCACGTTGACAGGCACAGGGGTGCCACATGCTGCTCCAGGGCGTGCAGGGGCCGGTGTTCTAGTTCGTTACAAAGACATTTCTTTGCAATTTGATGCCGGCAGAGCAACTGTCTTGCGCATGATAGAAGCCGGTGTTTCACCTACACATCTCACTGCATTATTTGTGACGCATTATCACAGTGATCATGTTGTCGATATTCCCGATGTTGTACTCACACGTTGGGTGCAACAACATGTGGAGAGCACAGGTCCACTGACAATTGTGACGCCCAAAGGTTCAGCACTGCGCTATGTGGAACGCATGATGGATGCTTTCGACGACGACATTCACGTGCGCCAAGAGCACACAAACGCGCAAGATCTACGAACTGATGTTGTTTCGTTTGCTGCACCTGAAACTCCTCAGCGCGTATGGACTAGCCCAGATAACAATGTGTTTGTAGAAGCAGTTGCGGTGCATCATGAGCCAGTGAAAGACGCGGTTGCGTACAAGGTGACAACTCCTGATGGTTCAGTGGTGATTTCAGGTGACACACGAGTTTGCGATGAAGTCTTTCAACTAGCCCAAACAGCTGATGTATTGGTTCATGAGGTGTGCAGAACACAAGCTATGGCAGCCGCCGTTAAGGGCACGGCATTTGAAAGCATTTTTGACTACCACTCAGATTCCGTAGTGTTAGGTGAATTTGCAGATCGTTACAACATCAAACACATGGTGCTGACACATTTAATTCCGTCACCGAAAACTGAAGAACAAGAACAGAAGTTTGCCCAAGACTTGAGGAACGGTGGCTATAAGGGCACCGTTACCGTTGGTAGTGATCTATTAGTGATTCCGGTGGGTTAATCGCCCACAGAGCCTGCAAGCGGCGCATCGTGAGCAAGGTTTTTCTCGCCGTTTTCTAGAGCTTCGAGAACGTGAATTGCAATGTCTGCAACTTTCACTTGATCTTCTTCAGCTCCGGCAGCTTTCACTCCGTCATCCAACATGATGTAGCAGAACGGACATGCAGTAGCTACACGACCAGCACCAGTACTGATGGCTTCTTGTGCACGCTCATCGTTCACCTTTACGCCAATGGATTCTTCCATCCACATACGTGCACCACCAGCACCACAGCACATTCCCTTTGTACCATTGCGCGGCATTTCAACAATTTGTAGTCCTTTAATAGAGCCAACAACTTTTCGTGGTGCCATGTATACATCGTTGTGACGACCGAGGTAGCAAGAGTCGTGATACACAATGCGATCTTCAAGTGAAGCACTGCGCATATCGAGAGCGCCTGTATCAATGAGGTGCTCTAAGAATTCACTATGGTGCACAACTTCGTAGTTACCACCAAGTTGTGGGTACTCGTTCTTCAAAGTGTTGAAGCAGTGTGGGCACTGAGTGATGATTTTTTTCACGCCCATACCGTTCATCATTTCAATGTTTGGCATTGCCAGCATTTGGAACAAGTACTCATTACCTGAGCGTCGGGCAGAG
>JALRGJ010000048.1 GCA_023253435.1 Ilumatobacteraceae bacterium
TCTCCCCTAAACAGAAATTGTCGCTAGGAAACGGCATATATGTTTGTGGCGATCATCGCGATACTGCATCCATCCAAGGAGCAATGTTCTCTGGTCGCCGTTGCGCAGAACTCATCGTTCAAGAATTAAGGAAAACATCATGAGCACAGAAAACAAAAGAGTGATATCACGTTCAACAATTGTTCCGGCCTCGGCTGCAGACATTTTCAATTTGCTGGCGGACCCACGTCGCCACAGCGAAATAGATGGATCTGGCTCAGTGAAGAACGCCCAGATGAATGCTCCAGAGCGACTCTCCCTCGGTGCGCAATTCGGCATGGACATGAGAATCGTTGTTCCGTACAAAATCATGAACACGGTTGTTGAGTTTGAGGAAGGACATCGGATTGCATGGCGTCACTTTGGTGGTCATGTATGGCGCTACACGTTGGAGCCTGTTGAAGGTGGCACAAAAGTGACAGAAGAATTTGACTCCACTAATAGCAAGTCCCAACTGATGTTGAAAATCATGAATGCACATGCAAACAATGCAAAAGCCATTGAGAAGACGCTTGAAAATTTGGTGAAGCGTTTCGCTTAGCGAATATTGTGCGACACATTGCGTCGCAAATATTTTCCATTTCCGGCTCTGCCAAAGAATTTTCCGTTATCCACGATGACATTGCCGTGGGATAAAACAGTGCGAACTGCCCCACGTAAGGCCATGCCTTCATAGGCCGAATGATCAAGGTTCATGTGGTGTGTTGATGCGCTGATCACAGTCGTTGCTGCAGGGTCATAAATGACAATGTCTGCATCTGCACCCTGGGCAATTCTTCCTTTTTGTGGAAGCCCAAACAACTGCGCGGGAGCAGTTGAGCACACTTCAACCCACCTCTCTTCAGAGATGTGCCCCGCAACTACCCCTTGATACACCAGATCCATTCGATGCTCTACGCCACCAATTCCGTTAGGAACAACATTAAATGCCTCGCCATTTGCCAACTTTTGCTCACGTAAACAAAATGGACAGTGATCTGTGCTGACAACAGCTAGTTGATCTACCCGTAACCCTTCCCATAAGTCTGCATGATGATGTTCGTGCTTTGAACGAAGAGGCGTAGAACAGATGTAAGCAGCGCCATCTGGCCAACCCTTACCTAAATGATCCTCTAGCGAGAGGTGGAGATACTGCGGACAAGTTTCCGCAAAAATATTGGTGCCCCGTGTACGGGCATCTACCACTTCATGTAAAGCATGAGAACTTGAGAGATGAACGATGTACAACGGCGCATTGCCAGCCACCCGAGACAGAACTGCGGCCCGGTGAACTGCTTCTGCCTCAAGTTCTGGTGGCCTTGTACGAGAATGAAATTCAGGTGAAGAGTTCCCGGCCTCAATTGCCTGCTCAATCAGTACATCAATTGCTAAGCCATTCTCTGCATGAACCATTGCCATCATGCCGGTATCGGCACACATTTGTAATGCCCTTAACATTTGCCCGTCATCTGAATACAAGCGCCCGGGATATGCCATAAACAATTTGATAGAGGCCACACCTTCACGCTCAATCAATGTGCGCGCATCAATCAATGCTTGTTTATCAACACCACCCAAGACTTGATGCAGACCCCAATCGATGGCGCATTGTGACTCAGCCTCGGCCATTCTTTTTTCAAAAGACTCCAACACATTTCCACCGGCACGCTGCTCTGCAAAGTCAATGATGGTGGTTGTACCACCGTGTGCAGCTGCAATGCTGCCACTCTCAAAAGTGTCTGAGGAAGATGTAGAGCCTGTGTCTAACTGCATATGAACATGGGCGTCAACACCGCCAGGGATCACAAAACATCCACGAGCATCAATGATGGTGTCATCTGGACCAGCAGCAATACCGCCTGCGGCTCTAGCGCCTATCGCCTCTATCCGACCATTGTCTATGGAGACATCAGATTCCTCACGCCCCGTGGCGTGAATGACGGTTCCGTTAACGATGACTGTGCGCACATGTCAAATCTAAACCGCCCCACGAGGGTCAAGGGTGCTAAACAAAAAGACTGTGACAATCACTCTTCCAGCAGGCTTTCGCTCCTTTGTGACCAATGTGGGAGTAAAGGACGACTCTAAAGACTTCACGGTTGTCGCTGCAGACTCCCCTTGCGCAGCATCTGGCGTATTCACACAAAGCCGGTTTGCTGGCCCCAGTGTTTTGTTATCTCGCGAAAATATTGCTGACCATACGGCTCAAGCAGTTGTGGTGATTTCTAAAAATGCGAATGTCGCTACTGGCGAAGTAGGAAAACAGCATGCTCAAGAAGTTGTTGATTCAGTGGCAAAACATTTAGGAGTTGATTCGAGCGATGTACTTCTTGCTTCCACTGGCGTAATCGGACGCGTCTACCCCATCGAAAATATTCGTTTAGGAATTTCATCGCTTCCATTGCCTCTCCCCAACAACGATGCTGAGGACGTTGCAACGGGCATCATGACAACAGACACTGTGAGCAAGGTGAGCGAAGCTCACATTGCGGGCTCCAATGCACGTGTGGTGGGCGTTGCAAAAGGCGTGGGGATGATTGAGCCGAATATGGCAACTCTGATTGCATTGGTATTTACCGATGCTCACATTTCATCAGTTCAGCTAGACAATATTTTTCGATCTGTCATCAACAGAACCTTGAATTGTGTATCCGTAGATACAGATACATCTACAAGCGACACTGCGATCATCATGGCAAGCGGGCTGGCGGGCCAAGTAGAAGAAACAGCCTTTGCCGCAGCGCTTGAGTTGGTTCTCCTAGATCTCACCAAGAAGATTGCTCGAGATGGTGAAGGCGCAGAAACACTTATTGAAGTTCGAGTTGACGAAGCAAAAGATGGCGAGCAAGCAAAGACTGTTGCCAAAGCGATCGTGAATTCACCTCTGGTGAAAACCGCGGTACATGGCAAAGACCCCAACTGGGGTCGTGTTGCCATGGCGGTTGGTAAATGCAGCCAATACACAGACATCAACCAAGAGAATGTTGTTATTAGGTTTGGCAGCCAAGAGGTCTACCCCACCAGAGTGGACGATGCTGGACTTGCACAATTAAGCCAATACATGCACGGAGACGATGTAGTAATTCATGTTTCTCTCAAGACCGGAAGCGCTTCAGCAACAGTGTGGGGATGCGATCTCACCGATGGCTATGTGCGTATCAACGCCGACTACACCACCTGATTTATCGAGAACTGAGATATTCGTATAAAGATTCACGGTACGGGGCAATGCTTTTGTACTGCGCCACATTTTCAGGAATTTTGTTGATGATGTCTCCCATGTCATGCACCAACTCGTAATCGCGCTCAAAGAACACCTTCATCTGCTCCACATACGTACGAATAGTGAACAAAATGCCACCGCTGATGGGCAGTTTTCTCAGTGTCTGCCATTCAACACGCAACCACATATCGGACGGATCCATCTCTGGTGTTGGTGGCGGACTTTCAGGCTGAAACAACGACGGGTGGCTCGATACACCCCAATTTGCCCTCCAGAGAGGACGCTCAGGGCTCAAACGCATCAGCACAGCATCCACCGGAGAACGCAAGTCTTCGTCATAACGAGCAACAGGAGAATGGATGGACACCATGGTGCCGCCCATTTTTTCTGCTAAGCGCCAACGGTTAGGAGCACATAGCACTGCCGCACGTAGCCGAGGAACTCCAGATTCATCGGGCATCAGCACGCATAGGTCATCTGCAACCGCAGCTGCAGCATCTACTAAAGCGTCAATTCCTTCTTGATCAGATTCAGTGAGATTCAAAGAATGCAGAATGCCACGCGAGACCTCTTCACATGCTTCTTTTGCAACTTCCTCAAAACCAATTACTTCTCGGGGACGCTCGGAGATGAGTTGCATCTTCATCACTTGGGTACGCAACCAATCATTGTCTGGAGTGGATACCCATTGATTGATGTCTAATTGGCGAGCACCTACTCGTAATCGGGCCGCATCAACAGCAGTAGGCAAATACTCCTCAGGTATCGGTGTAAAACGTAGATTCCCCGAGCCAAAGCCCGGGGAATCAACATGAAGTATTGGTTGCCGGTCAAACGGCGTAAAAGGATCGTTGTGAAAAACGAAACTCACTTAGGCGGCATACGAATGCCACCATCGACTCTGATGGTTTCAGCATTCATGTAGCTGTTAGTGATGCACTCAAGCACCATTGATGCGAGTTGTTCTGGCTTACCCAACTTCTGTGGGAAAAGAACTCCCTTTTGAAGTTGAGCCTTGAACTGCTCACTCTGCTCACCACTTCCATAAATAGGTGTATCAATGAGTCCAGGAGCAACAGTGTTTACACGAATGCCAGAAGCGGCAAGGTCACGAGCAACTGGCAAAGTCATTCCTACAACACCACCCTTAGAAGCTGAGTATGCGTTCTGACCAATCTGACCATCGAATGCCGCAACGGATGCGATGTTCACAATTGCGCCGCGCTCACCATCTTCTAGTGGCTCATTTTGGCTCATTGCTGTTGCAGCAATACGGATGGCGTCGAAAGTTCCGATGAGGTTGATGGCAATCACCAACTTGAAGCGATCAAGATCTGCAGCAGACTCGTATGTACCGTCTTTGCCAATTGTGCGCTGAGCAGCGCCAATTCCTGCGGAGTTCACGAGCGCCCGAAGTGGCCCCATGCTCTTTGCCATTTCCACTGCGTTGATGATGTCTTCAGTCTTTGTGACATCAACTGGACAGAAGGCTGCGTTGCCAACTTCCTTTGCCAATGCCTCGCCCACTTCACGCTGGCGCTCGAGGTCTGCAATGACCACTTTTGCTCCAGCCTTCGCGAGAAGACGAACGGAGGCGGCACCAATTCCGGATGCTCCACCTGTTACTACTGCACTAGTTCCCTTAAGTTCCATGGCTTCAGGCTACGCAACAGATGGTCTGTGCTCCTAGCCGAGAGCGTGTGACCTACGAGAGGGTCTGAGCAACTGCCAAAGAATCCACTAAATCATTCATTGGATCGCCACTGTGGCCCTTCACCCATGCGAATTCAACGTTTCCACGCCTCTGCACCAATTCAATAAATGGCTCCCACAGGTCTCTATTGGCAACTGGTTGCCGTTGAGAATTCTTCCATCCACGCTTGATCCAACCCTGCCACCAATTATCGGTGAAGCACTTCACCACATAATTTGAATCTGCCACGATGACAAGCGGTCGTGGGTCATCTGCGTAGGTAAGTACTGCGTCGTAGGCAGCCATGATTTCCATACGTTGATTCGTGGAATGCGGTTCGCCCCCACTCTTGCGTGGTTCACCTGTTGGGGACACCGCCCAAGCCCATCCCCCTGGCCCAGGGTTTCCTGAACATGCACCATCTGTGTAGATCACCACTGCATTGTCCGGAAAGTTCATGTCATGAATTGTTCACCATTTGGAACATGAATGTGAGGCTTTTACAGAACACTGCCGCTGACACAGTGCAAAATAAGTGCGAGAATGACGCAGTGAGTTACGACGATTCCATCAATCAACTCCCAGACACCGACCCAGGCGAGACTCAAGAGTGGATGGACTCACTCGATTCTGTCGTGGAAATCAGTGGCAAGAATCGCGCTCAATATTTGCTCGCCAGACTTTTAGAGCGTGCCCACGACAACCAACTCAGTTTTCCCGAAACCACTTCCAGTCCTTATGTCAACACCATCACAAGTGATGATGAACCGTGGTTCCCAGGCGATGAACATTTAGAGCGTCGAATTCGGGCGTACATCAGATGGAACGCCGCCGTGATGGTGACTCGCGCAAATCATGCTGCGGAAGGTATTGGCGGCCACCTCTCCACCTTTGCAAGCTCTGCAAGTTTGTATGAGATTGGTTTTAATCATTTCTTTCGTGGCAAAGACGATGGGCAACCTGGAGATCACGTGTACTTCCAAGGTCACGCTGCCCCGGGAATCTATGCACGTGCATTTTTAGAAGGCCGCCTCAATGAAGAAGACCTCGATCATTTTCGACGAGAGATTGGCCGCAACGGCAAAGGTTTATCGAGTTACCCCCATCCGCGACTCATGCCAGAATTTTGGGAGTACCCCACAGTGTCTATGGGTCTTGGACCAATCACTGCCCTGTATCACGCGCGTTTTAATAGGTATCTCCTGAATCGAAAAATTGACGACACATCTCACAGCCGGGTGTGGGCATTTTTAGGAGACGGAGAAACCGATGAGCCAGAGACTCTGGGTGCTATCTCTCTTGCGGCTAGAGAGAAACTCGACAACTTAGTTTTTGTCGTCAACTGCAATTTGCAACGCCTTGATGGCCCCGTGCGAGGAAACGGCAAAATAATTCAAGAACTTGAAGCAGTGTTTCGTGGTGCCGGTTGGAATGTGATCAAAGTGATCTGGGGGTCACGCTGGGATGATCTTCTTGCACAAGATGTTGACGGGGTGTTGCTCAACAAGATGAATTCAACTCTTGATGGCGAATTTCAGCGTTATTCAATTGAAGATGGTTCATACATTCGCGAACATTTTTTTGGTCCAGACCCACGACTGCGCCAAATGGTTGCCCACCTCAGTGATGATGAACTTGTCAATCTGCCTCGAGGCGGACACGACTATCGCAAGCTGTATGCCGCCTATAAAGCAGCCACCGAAAATCTTGGTTCCGGCAAACCAACGGTCATTCTGTGCAAGACCATTAAAGGATGGACACTTGGGCCGGGCGCTGAGGGCAGAAATGCAACTCACCAAATCAAAAAGTTGTCCACGGAGCAATTGCGTGCAATGCGTGATCGCCTCCACCTGCAAGAAGAAATTCCCGATTCAGCTTTAGAAGCAGATGAGCCTCCGTATTTTCGCCCATCACCAGATTCGGTTGAGTATCAATACATGAACGAGAGGCGGCGAGCTCTTCAAGGTTCTCTCCCAAAACGTGTTGTGACTACACGTCGCCCACTTCAACTGCCATCTTCACAAGCATTTGCTGAATTTGCTTTCGGTTCTGGGGATCAAGCGGTCAGTACCACCATGGCGTTCACGCGTCTCCTCCGAAATCTTGCACGTGATGACAAGTTTGGACGGCGAGTGGTTCCCATCATTCCTGATGAAGCAAGAACGTTTGGAATGGACTCACTGTTTCGCGAACAGAAGATTTATGCATCACAGGGTCAAAAGTATGAGCCAGTAGACCACGACTTGTTGTTGTCCTATGCCGAGTCCTCAGATGGTCAAATCCTTGAAGAAGGCATTACTGAAGCCGGTGCAATGTCTAGTTGGATTGCGGCCGCCACAAGTTATGCAACGCGTGGCGTTCCTATGGTTCCCTTCTTTACGTTCTATTCCATGTTTGGATTTCAACGCGTGGGAGACCTCATATGGCAAGCAGCCGATGCTCGTGCCAGAGGATTCCTCATGGGCGCAACTGCAGGCCGAACCACACTTTTGGGTGAAGGACTACAGCACCAAGACGGACACAGCCTTGTGCTGGCATCAACCATTCCGGCGTGTCAAGCTTATGATCCGGCGTTTGCATATGAGGTTGCTGCAATTGTTGAACATGGTCTCAACAAAATGTATGGCCCTCATCCGGCCGACATTTTTTATTACATCACTTTGTATAACGAAAACATTCCCA
>JALRGJ010000049.1 GCA_023253435.1 Ilumatobacteraceae bacterium
GGGCTGAGGTTGCACGCAAGTCAGATATTGACCGATGAGATAAACGAATCGATGGAGTCATCTCCGGTATGTGGGCATTAGCGGGGAGTATGAGTGCGGGTTTCATCGGATTGTTTGCTCTCATCGCAACAAAGTTTTAGTTACAAATAATCGTGTGCTTGCAGAAGCACCGATAATCCTTCTTCTGGATCAACAAGTACAAGTGAGATGTTCCAACCACTTGTGGCAGAGTTTTCATTCCGAAAAGTGAAACATTCAAGCATCTGAACAACGTCACCCAAATCATCTGGGTCACACGGCCAGTCATCTGATAGACCGGCAAAGGTTGCTAGTAACCACCATGCATCACTACGTCCAGTAGCCCCACCTTTTCTCTTTCCGTGAGCGCCACCGTGTGCACTCGCCCATGCGAGCCACATAAGAGCATCAGAGGGTGACAGGGAAGCGCATTCATTGCGTGTTGTTCCCAGTTGGCCAAGCGCCTCTTCTAGTCCACCCTCCACAACTGCTGCCATTGCAGTGCCATTTGAGTGTGCAGTCCATGGTTCCATGACAGTGCGAAACACGTTGACCGTGTCGTCTTCAATTGAAGAGCTAGTGACTGATTGAACCACTTCCCATTGCAATGGAAATTGAGGCGCAGGGGAATCAACACCATCATCTGTGTACGTAGCGAGGCAATAGTTTGGTTCCCAATCCTGAAGATCAAAGGGAATGTCTAACAACTGTGGTTCATTGTGCTCAATGTGGTCTCTTCGCAGTGATCGTTCATAGGCAATCAGACTGCGATCGTGCCCAGGATGCAGGAATGGAGATACATCATCCCAACTGTGGTTCACGGCGAGTATTTCACTCACAGGCCCAGGCATGAATGTTCGAGCGGTGTCATCTAACGAACGCACTGCATGCTCTGGTGGAGCCCAAAGGGCTAATCGATAGTTGGCGAGTGTGGCGATGGGCCACAATTGCCTTCCCGTGTTCACCGCGGCGCGCGATTGATTTCTAATCTGAATCAAATGATCCCAGTCTCGTTGTGAGCATGTGTTGTCTACATGACGCACGAGAGCATCGAGATCAGCGCGATGAATGAGTTCTTCTAGAGCATCGGCCATGGATACTCGTACCTACTGCTAGGCGCAGGGAAAACTCTGTTTTCTATGAGCCAACCACATCTATTGATCATGGATTGCACTTCAAAGTCTTCTAATAGATCGCTTATCGCACTGGGCACATTATTCATAAATGTTTGAACAGGATCTAAAAGATTTTGAGAGATGTCTTCGCCAGCAAAATCCCAAATTACTGTGCGCAGTTTGAACTCGTTACTAAAACACAAACCTTGATCTATGCCCCAAATATGGCCATTTGCATCAAGCAACACATGGCCACCTTTGCGGTCTGTGTTGTTTGCAACAATGTCAAACACTGCCATTGCGCGAAGTTGGTCATGAGTTTCCGGGTGTTCTTCTAAGAATGTGAAGTAGTGATGCCGAGGGTCGTGGACTATGAAGTGCTGAATTGATCCAATGCCTAGTGGTCCATCTCTCTCCACAGTGGGGGGCACGAGATTGAAACCGAGAGACTCACTCAGCAAATATGCGGCTATTTCTCGTTTGTATAAACCTGGATCAAAGTCCCACAGTGGTCTTTCACCTTGTAATGGTTTATAAATGGCCTGCACTTCTTCTGTATCGCCAAGAGTGACAAAGTATGTTGCGTTGGAACTGTTGGGCATTCGCCCTTGTAGGTGTATCTGTGCCGTCTCTAGCACGGAAATGAGTTCCACAGAACTTGTCATTAGTTGAATTTAGGACAAGCGTGAAGTGATGGATCTTTTGGCTGACCACACCACTTACATGTTTCTCTTCCAGCATTCAGAAAGAGATCTGCAGTATCGCAAAACGCACGGGTTTGCTCTGGAGTAAGAAGTACGCGCACAACAGTTGATGTGTCGTCTTCCTCTTCCTCAATCAGATCAAAGACATCGTCCTCTTCATCTATCAATACCATCTCTTCTAGTTGCACCACCATGCGCATAGAGGCTCTATCAACGCCAAGGCCCACAGAGCCCAACACAAAATCTTGTTCCACTGGGTTGTGCAGTGTGGCAGTAGACGCATCAATTTTTCCGGTGTCTGGGAGATCGGCCAGCATGCCGCGTAAGTACTCAGACAATGCTGCAACTTGTTGCTTCTCACACTTCACTGAAATGGTGCGACCATCTCCACGAATCTGCAAGTAGAAGGTTCTGGCCCCGGGTTCGCCAATGGCGCCAGTGGCGAATCCTTCGGCTTCTTCAAAGTCGTAATAAGAACTCATGTGGTGTCCAGTGTGGCAGAGAATCTAGGAAGGACGCAGGTCGGCCAAAGATCCGCCAGTGGAATTCACCGTCAGGACAATTGGGCCATGTGATGAGTATGCAATTGCGCTGACGGAACATGTGCCAATCACGATTCGCTGGAAAAGATCTAGGTGAGTACCCATGGCATGGGCAACAGCCGCCTTAATGGGGTCTGCGTGCGATACACACACCACAACGCCACCTGGATGGGCGGCTCTAATTCCATCGAGTGCGGTAACCATCCGGGTTTGCATCTCTGTAAATGATTCTCCATTGGGGAAGCGGAAGGTGCTGGGTGCTCGTTGCACTGTTGACCATTCAGATTTTTTCATGAGGAGGCTGAGTTTCTCTCCTGTCCAATCACCAAAGTCACATTCCAACAGGCCTTTGTTGATGTGCACTTTTTGCTTGAGAGCTTTTGCAATAGGGGCTGCAGTTTATCGCGCACGCTCAAGGGGAGATGCATAAATTGCATCGATTTTTGGAAGCTCTGCTATCCGCTCTGCAACTCTGTGAGCTTGTTGCACCCCAGCTTCTGCCAAATGCAATCCAGATGCTCTGCCGGGTAATACCTGGCCAGTAGTGGGTGTTTGCCCGTGGCGTACCATCAAAATCAGCGTTGATGACGGTGGAGCAGTTTTCTTTTTTGTGGCAGCCATGATGACTCCAACTTACTGTTCGAGGAGCTGTTGTTACCCCATGAATCGTGAGAAAGAAAACGCCAATGGAATTCCTACGAGCAAATTGAAGGGAAAAGTCACTCCGAGAGCAAGTCCAAGAGATAACCCGGAGTCTGCTTGAGGTAGCGCAATTCTCGTTGCAGCAGGAGCTGCAATATACGACGCACTTGCCACCATGATTCCAAACACTGCTGCGCCACCCACTGATAATCCAATTACATGACCACCAATGATGCCGGTCATCCCTATAGCAATTGGGAACAGCACTGCAAAGATTGCAAGACGAAGAGGTATTCGTCCGTGTCTTTTGAATCGAGTGGCCACGGTTGCTCCCATATCGAGAAGAAACAAAGTAAGAAGGCCAGAAAACATTCCAATAAAGAAGGGCTCTACTCGACCAAAAGAATTATCACTACTCACGTATCCAATGACGAGACCCCCCACAAGAAGCAAAACACTTCGTCCGGTAAGTACTTCATGTACAGCGACTTTCCACTCCACTCCTTCGCTCTTCATACTTGTCAGAACCAGTGCCACAACAATTCCCGGAATTTCCAAAATGGCTACGAGAGATGTCATGAATGGTTCCACCGCAAAATTTGCTTCAGATGCAAACACCATGGCTGATGTAAACGTCACAACTGATACGGATCCGTAGTGAGCGGCTATTGATCCTGCGTCAACTGCACTTAACGTGAGGAGCCGGGATCCAACGAAGAACACAACAATCGGAATTGCTGCACCGCTCACAATGGTGAGAAGTACCGGAGACGCCAAGCTTTGAAGATCCACACCTTTCAGAGAGTGCCCACCCTTGAGGCCAATGGCCAGCAAGAGATAGGTAGAGATCCATGTGTGAATGGGGTCTGGCAAGCGAAGATCACTGCGTACCATCACCGCTATGGCGCCAAGCACAAAGGCCAGAACTGGCGGGGAAGCCAAGTTTTCCAAGGCTAGTTCTAGGGAGTTCATATGCTCTAATATACATGAAATCTAGTTCATGTATCAAATGACAATGAATGTGCCACACTGACAAAGGTGAAGAGAGAACAAGACCCAACTTGGACATTCCTCACAAACCACGCACATGTCTTACTTGCAATCTCTGCTGAGCCAGAGATTCGTATTCGAGACATAGCGGCTGAGGTGGGGATTACGGAGCGGGCTGCTCATCGCATTGTGTCTGAACTTGAAGAAGCTGGTTACCTCGTAGTGACAAAGGTGGGTCGGCGTAATGAATATCGCGTCCGACATGATCTGCCATTGCGTCATCCGTCAGAGCGACATCATCAAATTGGCAAGTTGCTGAAAGTTCTTGCACACGAAGCCAAATAAGAGCATCGCGATAGCAGTGTGCAATGTGAAATCAGAACTCAGTTCAGTACTGTGAACACATGGATTCGCTCAAGCAGTTAACAGCCGATGTTTCGGCCTGTAGAGCGTGTCCGCGATTAGTGGAATGGCGTGAGTCAGTTGCTAGAGATAAGCGTGCCTCTTTCAAAGATGACACCTATTGGGGCAGAGGCGTCCCAGGCTTTGGTGATCCACATGCAACCCTATGGGTCATGGGTCTTGCACCCGCCGCACATGGGGCAAACAGAACAGGTCGCATGTTTACAGGCGACAGAAGCGGCGACTGGCTATACAGGGCCATGCACAAAGCCGGTTTTGCATCACAGGCGGAATCGGTAAACGCCAAGGACGGATTACAACTACTCGGAGCGTGGGTGTCTTCTGCGGTGCGATGCGCTCCTCCGGAAAATAAACCAACAAACAGTGAGCGAGATAACTGCAGAGAGTTCCTAGTTCGTGAGCGCACTCTGTTACAGCAAGTTCGTGTTGTTGTCTGCCTTGGCAGTTTTGCTTACGACGCAGTCTGCAAAGAGTGGGGCATCAAGCCCAAACCTAAATTTGGACATGGTGTGGAAGTGGCTGCACCAGATGGAACCATCATCTTGTGTTCGTTTCATCCAAGCCAACAAAATACATTCACAGGCAAATTAACCGAGCCCATGATTGATGCAGTGTTCACTCGCGCGCGAGCAATAAGCAATAAGTACTTTTAAGCGCTTAAAGCTTTTGCTGTCATAGATGCGGCAAGTGCGTGAGCGGCTTCTGCGTCGTCGAGCAACAGATGGTTACCAAAGAAGCTGTGATACTGCCCATTAAATCGCACCACGCTTGCGGGGACGCCGTTCTCAATCAATTTGAGTCCGTACGCTTCTCCCTCGTCGCGCAGTGGGTCATATTGGGCCGTGATAATTAATGCTGGTGGCGCACCTTTGATCAGCGAACTGTCTGCAAAGAGTGGTGATGCCAATGGATCTTTCATGTTTGCGTCTTTTGGCATGTAGTAGCCAATAAACCAATCCATGGCCTCCTTAGTAAGAACTGGGCCAGCGGCATTTTCTTTGTGAGAGGGGAATGACGATGTCATGTCAGTGGCTGGATAAATCAGCATCTGAAATTTCAGAGGCACTGGGCGTTGTTGAGCAACTATGGCAGCAAGGTTTCCTCCGGCAGAATCTCCACCCACTGCAATGCGATTTGGGTCAATGCCCAACTCCGATGCATTTTCATATGCCCAGCGCAATGAGCACAGTGCATCTTCTGCAGCCGCTGGCCACACGTGTTCTGGTGCGAGTCTGTAATCCACGCTGAGCACAGCGTGCCCCATGCGATTTGCCAGGGACCGACAAATTGCGTCGTGTGACTCGAGGTTTCCGATCACCCATCCGCCACCGTGGTAATACACCAATAAACCGATGTCTGTTTTGGCATTGGGGCGATACAAACGCGAGGGCACACCTCCGGCGTTGACATCACGCACTTCATGACACTCTTCAGTCACAGGCATTTGACGTGCGGAGTAAATAGCTCGAAATTCATCAGGCTCGGTATCGCCAATTGCTGGCAGACCAAGTGCCGCCATTGCCTCAAGAAGTGCGACTGCTTGTGGATGTAGAGACATTGCTCCTCCTTATGCTTTTTTCTTTACTGGTGGAGTACCAATAGAAACCGCAGTTTCTGCCCACTCCGGCCAGCGGCGCCGGCTCACAATAGAAAGAGTGCGCAAGAGCTTCATAGCTACTTCATCTTCTTGTGCTGGGCGAGACTCGATGACCCCATCAGCAATCATGCGATTGATGACCTCTTCACCAATTGCTGTACGAACAATGGTGAGAGTCCAATCGTTGTCTTTGCCAATTCCGCCGGTGGAAATGTCGGCATGTTCTGCGGCAAAGTCTGGGCAGTTTTTGCAGCCGGTACGTGTCCACTGGTGACACTCTTTCAGGTCAATTTCATGGAAGGAGCCATCGTTCATCCAAATTTGGAAGGCACCTTTAATATTCATCTTCACCATGTCTTGTTTCTTGAGACCGTATTTGGCTTCAAACAACTCAGGGAAGATGGCATCGTCAAAAGTCTTTGAACACAAAAGACCAATGTTGAACAAGAAAGGCTTTGATACCTTTCCGGCTTTTCTGTCCCACATCACGGGGGGAGAAGAGGTCTGACAACCCATCCCTACAAGGGCAAGTTTGGTGAGACCTTTTTCTTTTGCCTCAGTGAGCGCCAAAGGGTTTGCACAATATGTGTAACGGGATCCAGCCGTTGCAAGAACTTCTTCTTTGTTCTGAACAAGAACAGGCTTTGCTTTCCATTTGTCGTCATCTTCAACACCGCTCACCAATGCACCCTCGATGTAGTTGTTGTCTAACAACCAAGAAAGCATCGCGGTGACAAAGCCGCCGTCCTGACCTTTCTCATGTTGTGTCTTATCGGTGGCACGGGTGAGAAGTAGTTGACGCCAGATGCCCGACATCTCATCTGGTTCACGATCCCGACCAAAGAGATGATTGTTTGCAGCAGACTCCCATGAGCGGAACCTGGGGCAAGCACGAGTGCAAGTAGTGCATCCCTTTTCACCATGGATGCAGTTATCGAGGCCAAGCTCTTCTTCTAAGTGGAAAGGCTTGTACTTGCCCTCTTCGTGTTCATAACCGATGACATCGTGAGGGCAAGTAACAACACAACCTGCGCAGCCCGTGCACAGCCCAGTGTTAATGACCTCTTCGTAGAGTTCTTTCCACTGGGCTGTCCAGCGAGTTTTGGCTGGGGCGTCTGGTGTCATGGTCATACACCGAGACTAGGGGCTAGATGGCGTCTGCTCCATGTTCGCCCGTGCGGATGCGGATGATTTGATCCACCGTGGTGACCCAAATCTTTCCGTCTCCAATTTTGCCTGTATTGGCTGCCTTGGTAACAACATCGAGAACTTCGTCTACCCGGTTGTCTTCCACCACTAGTTCAATTTTGACCTTAGGTACGAAATCAATCTGGTATTCAGATCCTCTGTATGTCTCTGTGTGGCCACCCTGGCGACCAAATCCACGCACTTCGGAAACCGTCATGCCTTGAACATTGGCACTCTTCAGTGCTTCTTTCACGTCGTCCACTTTGAACGGCTTAATGATTGCTGTGATGAGCTTCATGATGTAATTCTGCCTTTTCTTGCGATGTTGTAA
>JALRGJ010000050.1:0-3678 GCA_023253435.1 Ilumatobacteraceae bacterium
GGTGACTTCGTATTCTGGAGACGCTAAGAGGGTGGAGGCCAAGGTGGATTTTCCGCAACCGTTCGGTCCCATGATTGCGTGAACTTCACCTGCATTGACGGTGAGGGATAAGCCCTTCAGAATCTCCTCTGACGTCTCCGTGTCTTCTGTGACAGGACGGGCATGAAGATTTTCGATGCGGAAAAGTTCGCTCACGCCCTCATTCTAAGGGCTATGGGCGTATTACCACTATGGGCGTAGTAGAAACTCGGAGTCCTGATTGGGGGTTCAGGCTGTGGCACCAGACACGGCTTTCCACAGTGATCGGTAGGTGGGGTACTCAATGCTGCTGGTGACGTATCCATTCTCGCGAAGGTACCGGTGGTATCTGGGCAGGTGGCGAAACGGCACACCCGCGTCTACGTGATGCGCCAAGTGGTATCCAATTTTGTATGGCACTAAATAGAAATTGGTGATGGCATGTTGAGTGACAGAGTGTGTGGTGATTCTTCTGTCTGAGTCTGCTCGCAAACCGCCATGTTCGGCAATCGATCGCAGTCTGTTAATCACTCTCCACAGCGTGAGGTATGGCAACACCCACATCACCGGGTACATCCACCAGTATCCGGATGCTGTGAAGGCGGCAATCATCAAGATTTGAACAACAACCATCTTCCATAGTGTGTGACGCACACGAGCATCAGGAGATTGAAAACCACGAATCTGATTTCTCAATAATTTGAGACCAGTTCTACCAGTGGCATCTCTCAGTAGTTTTCTGCGCAAGCTGTCTCGTGTGACTGGGTAATTTGCATACAACGGAATGTCGGGTTCTTCTGGGCCAAACTCTTTTTTGTGATGTGCCATGTGAACACGGCGATACGCGGGAGTGCTGGTGATCACGGGATAACCCAACAACCAATTTCCTACCCAATCGTTTGCGCCCTTGTGTCTGAACAAGGTTCTATGAGCACTTTCGTGCATGAGCGAGGCGAATTGAGCATGAGTTCTTCCCATTAAGAGAAATGTGATCACCCAGGTGATCACATTGTTGAGATAAGCCGCAAGGACAAACAGTCCGATGGTTTGACCATAAAGCCAAAACACTGTCCATGCATTTCTCACAGAGGGAATGCGTCGCAACTCTGAACGAATCTCTGGCAAAGCCCGACCATCCGGAGCAATCACTGCATTCTCTATCACGGTAGGTAACACAGATGGATCGAGGGCCATTCCACCCAAACGCACAGCGGTGTTACCAGCCACGGTCGATCCATTCTTGTAAGTGGGGACGCTCAGTTTCGATGGTGGTGTCGAGACCGTGACCGGGAAGAACGACGGTATTTGGAGGAAAGATGAACATCTTTGAGTCAATGGACTGAATGATCTGTTCAAAACTGCTCCCAGGGAATCGCGTTGCGCCAGGGCCTCCTGGGAAAAGGGTGTCACCAGAGAACAGCAATGGAGCGTCGTGCACTTTGAATGAAATAGAGCCTGGTGTGTGGCCAGGAGTTTTGATTGCTTCGATGCGGAGTTTCCCCACCTCAATAATCTGGCCATCTTCTATGAAGACGTCGTAGCCAACATCATTCAACATGCCAGCGTCTTCAGTAGTCACTGCCACTTCATAACCGGCCTCACGCATGGCAGGGATGGCCTGAATGTGATCAAAGTGCCCGTGTGTTTCCAGTACTCGTCGAACATTTAAGGCAGTGCATAGCTCGAGAAGTTTTTCATGTTCGTCTGCGGCGTCAATCAAGATGGACTCACCGGTGTGTTTGCACCGAAGAACAAAAACATTGTTGTCATAAGAACCCACCACAAGGCGGTGAACTTCGAGGTTGTTATCGAAGTAGTGCAAAGTTCCCGGTGAAGTCATGGCTCTAGCCTGACACAACATTGAAGCCCAGCGATAGGGCTACTGGAATTTGCGCGGCGTCAAAGGTGATGAATTGAACGGGCGCAGGAAGTCGTGCAGCAGACGCCAGATGAAGTGCGGCAGAAATACCCACGGGTTGCGATTGGCTCAATGCGGTGGCTTCATCAAGGAGCCTTTGATCGAGAGGAACCACATGTAAGAAATCCCAAGTATGACGAATCATGTCTTCAAGATGGCGCACGAGCACTGGTTCATCTGTTAAGCGAGAAGATGCAGCTATGGCCTCGCTGAGAGCAAGCGCGCACGCGCTCCACGATGTGTCTGAATTCAATGAATCAAGAACGATGTCTCTTTGTGGGCCAGATACGTGTAAGGCGAGGAGAGCACTTGCGTCAAGAACAACTGTCATGTGCGCACCTGGTTCAAAGCCCTATCGATGCGTGCTCCCGATGTGAGGATTAAAGGATCATCGGGCACAAAATCTCCTCGCCGTCGTGGGGGAGTAACAAGTCCCTGGGCGATGAGGTCTGACATTGTGACCCCAGAGAGATCTGGGGTAAGGCCCGTGATTTGAGCCACGGGGGCCCCATCAACAGTGATAGTGACTCGTTCGCCCGACTGCGCCTTCCGTATATATGTGGCGAGAGCGGAGCGAAGTTCCCGAATTCCTATTGCGGCCATGGGAACAGGCTACCGATAATTGCGTACACATGTGTACACAAATGGATTAGCACCGGAAGAGAGTGGCACATCAGAATAAGAGCATGAATTTTGCATTTAGTGAAGAACAGGAAGAACTCCGCAAGATGGTGCGGTCGTTCCTTGAGTCAAAGAGCTCAGAGACGGCAGTACGTGAGCAGATGGAGACAGAAAACGGTTACGACGCAGCAGTCTGGTCACAGATGGCTGGCGAAATGGCGTTGCAAGGTCTTGCCATCCCTGAAGAGTTTGGTGGTCAAGGTTTCTCATTCATTGAATTGGGAATCGTGCTTGAAGAAATGGGACGCGCATTGTTGTGTGCTCCATATTTCTCCAGCGCAGTTCTTGCCGCGAACGCATTGCTCCTCTCCGGTGACGATGCAGCCAAGAAGGCATACTTGCCCGGCATTGCATCAGGCGAAACAATTGCCACTCTTGCAACAACTGAGCCATCAGGTCGTTGGGATGAGGCTGGTATCACCATTGAAGCCAAAGGTTCAGGATCTGATTTCACAATCAGTGGAACAAAGAGCTTTGTTCTCGATGGTCACACCGCAAGCTTGATCATTGTGGCAGCACGCACTGGTAAGGGTGTGAGCTTGTTTGCTGTAGAGGGAAATGCAAAGGGCCTCACCCGTACTGCGCTCTCCACAATGGACCAAACACGCAAGCAGGCAAAGCTTGACTTCTCCGACACCCCAGCAAAGTTGATTGGTGCAGAAGGTAACGGCGGAGCCGTTCTTGCTCAGGTCATGGATCTCGCAGCAGTTGCTCTTGCAGCTGAGCAAGTGGGTGGAGCACAGCGCGTGCTTGAAATGGCAGTGCAATACGCAAAGGACCGTATCCAGTTCGGACGCCCCATTGGTTCATTCCAGGCAATCAAGCACAAGTGTGCAGACATGTTGTTGGAAGTTGAGTCAGCAAAGTCCGCTGCTTACTACGGCATGTGGTGTGCAGCAGAGATGAATGATGAGCTTCCATCAGTTGCATCTCTCGCAAAGGCATACTGCTCAGAGGCTTACTTCCACGCCGCAGCTGAGAACATTCAGATTCACGGCGGTATTGGTTTCACCTGGGAACACCCAGCGCACCTCTACTTCAAGCGTGCAAAGTCAAGTGAA
>JALRGJ010000050.1:3688-7411 GCA_023253435.1 Ilumatobacteraceae bacterium
CCACATACCACCGTGAGCTTTTGGCTCAGCGCATCGGTATCTGATTCATCAGTTCAAAAACGAGAGAGGCCCGGGCAATTGCCCGGGCCTCTTGCTTTCCATAGATCGGTTGGGTCTCGTAGGCTGACGAGGTGGATGCAATCACTGTGATCTTTGTTGTTCTTTCCGTTGTGATTGTGTTTGCGATTGCGGCAGGTGTGATTGGCAGAGAGGCCCACAGACTCGATGCAGTTGCTCCTCGTGTTGTTTATGAAATTGCTGCTGCAGTCGATTTTGTCTCAAATGCATTGCCTGCAGAGAGCCAAGCACGACTTACAGAAGACGAAGTTCGTCAGATGTTGCTTGCGCATTTGTCATGGATGAGTGAGAGAAATCTGATGCTTACTGATGCATTAGATCACGTGCAAGACATCACAACTCCACTTGTGGTGGAAGACACCACCTTGACCGCCTATCTCCTGGCTGAAGCGGGAAATCGAGGCGTGCAACTGTTAGACGATGTTGATGTGGTGCACGTTGTAGACGGACACATGTCCTACTTGAGAGCTATTGGCGCCGTTGGACCCCAAGCTGACAACATTTAGATCATCATGGTGAATTGAGTGACAATTTTGTGACCCAATTCTTGGTCTCCAGAAATCTTTATCGCAGTTGAAAGCTCTTCATATGGAGCACGGCCATTAGCAAGTTGTAAAAAAATGTCTGAATCCATTTCAATTTCAACAAGTGATTCCGTGGGCGCCTTGTCAACAATTTGTCCGCGTCCATTAATGATGGTGATTGCAATAGTTCGTTGAACGGCTCCGGTGATCTCAATCACGGCGGTTGCGCCCTCCGGTGTTTTTGCACGCTTGCCAATAACAACCGGGAGTGTGGCGCATAATCGATCAATAGTGTGCTCTGCTGAACCTCCGCCTTGGTGGCCAGGCAGATTGAGAGTTCGACGCATGTCTTGTTCATGTACCCAGACATCGAGTAGTCGAATGTTGAGAAAATCTGCAGTGGTGCCTGGTCCGACGGGAGTGTCTTCTGGTTGTGCAAAGTACTCAGCGTTAGCAGAACGAAGTTGGTTCATTCGTTGTTCTGCCACACTGACAAATTCAGCAAATACTTCTGACCCGGGCCGTGATCTCCGCAGGTCCACATGGTGCTCATTCATTTCGCCAATGGGGTTGTGGGCATTGGAGAGGTCGGGTGCGAGATGATCTGTTTCTGGCAGACCCACATGAAGTCTCTCCGTCCCCAGAATGTGGGACAAATTGTCTTGCACAGTCCAGCCAGGGAGCTGTGTTGGCATCTTCCACTGTTGCTCGGTGAGATGGGAACAGAGGTCTTTTATGGAGTTGAAGGTCTGGTCGAGGCAATCAATGACGTGATGTGGAATACCTGCGGAGTTGGGCATGGCATGAAACTTAGTTCTTTGCTCGTGACAAGCGAACAGCGGAGAGTAGCGTTTCCTCTATGGAACGCCCCGTCAAGTTTGAACACACTCGGTACCTCGGTGATAAGCGCACACAACTGGTGTACGACCTCGATGAATGGACAGAGCCAGAAATAATCGACGACATCGTTAATTCAGGTGTTGGTTTGTGTTTTGGCCCAGACACATTGGTGGAAGCTCGTAATCGCGGTTACAAGTTGGCAACACCAGGTGCATCACGTCGTCATCGCAAACCTCGCGCATAGGGAATTTTTATGGCTGGTGAGATGAACGGAACCTTTCGTTCTGGTTCGCTCAACCTCAAAAGATATTTGGCCGTACCTGCTCATCAGGAAGGTTCACTCCCAGGAGTCATTCTGTGTCATGGCTTTCCCATTGGACCTCTTGATGCGCGTCAATCAGGTGTCACATTTCCTGAACTGATGGATCGAGTTGCCAATGAAATGGGATGGGCCGCCTTAACCTTCTCCTTTCGTGGATGTGGCTCAAGTGAAGGCGACTTTTCCATGCAGGGTTGGGTAGATGATCTCCGTGCTGCGATTGACCATTTGGAATCTGAAGTGAACCCAAACGGAATCTGGTTGGTAGGGACCAACACGGGTGGCGCGCTAGCGCTGTGTGTTGCCGCAGATGATCCTCGTGTCAAAGGTTGCGCCTTAATGGGTGCGCGTGCAGATTTTGACGACTGGGCAAGTCAACCTCGCAGATTTTTGGAACACGCCAAAGAAATCGGCGCTATTCGTACTCCAGGATTCCCAAAGAATTTTGATGAATGGAGTCGCGAGTTACGCAGATTCCGTCCTGTTGAAGCGGCTCGAAGAGTGGCCAGCAGACCATTGCTTGTCATGCACGGCGAGGATGACGAAAGTGTTCCTGTTGCGGACTCGCGGGTGTTGTCTGAGGCTCATGGCAATGCTGAGTTGCGAGTCATTGCCGGAGCTGGTCACAGGTTGCGCCACGATCCCCGAGCTATTGCAGTTTTGCTCGGTTGGCTTGATCGTCAGCGATCAAAACTTGCCCAATAAATATTAGGTGTGAGCAATTAAGAATCGTGTCCGAGTGGGTGCGAAGAATGCCAGGCATACGCACTAGCGATGATGTCTTCCAATGACTTCTCTGGAGACCAGCCAAAAGTGTGATGGATCAAGCTGGCATCGGCGTAACACTCTGCGGGATCGCCGGCTCTACGGCCGACGATTTCAAATGGAACTTTTTTGCCTGTGACGCGTTCAGTAGCTTCAATAATTTGCATCACGCTGGTGCCAAAACCTGTGCCCACATTGCATGTAATACTTTCTCCGCTGGCTTTCAAATAATCGAGTGCGGCAATATGAGCCCGTGCGAGATCTTCCACATGGATGTAGTCACGTACCCCTGTTCCATCGGGAGTGGGGAAGTCATCTCCAAACACCTTGAGAGTGGGTGCATGGCCCAAAGTTGCTTTCATGACGTGTGGGATGAGATTTTGTGAATGTCGCCAATCTTCGCCCAATGTTGAATCTTCAGTGGCTCCGGCTGCATTGAAGTAACGCAGAACAACACTCTTCATAGAGGAGACCTTTGAGTACCAACCCAGGGTTTTTTCAATCATGAGTTTTGTTTCGGCGTACACACTCTCGCAGTTCAGCGTGTCTGACTCACGAACAGGAACTCGTGTGGGTGTTCCGTACACAGCTGCAGTGGATGAGAACACAACTCGATTCACTCCACATTTTTGTAAAGCCTCAAAAAGTTTTTGTGAGCCAGTGACATTATTTTGAAAGTACTTACTGGGATTTTCCATTGATTCACCCACGGCTTTATATGCCGCAAAGTGAACAACCTCATCTACCCCGTGTTCTTTACAAACTTGTTCAACAAGTTGAGAATCTGCAATGTCACCTTGAACAAAAGGTGCATCTCCTACAGCGGCCTTGTGTCCGTTCTCAAGTGTGTCGAGAACGACAACGGCACGACCAGTGGATCTGATAAGCCTCGTTGTGATGGAACCGATGTAGCCAGCACCACCTGTGATCAGAACTGTCACGATCAGTTCTTCTTTTGCGGTGGTCTAATCACTGCAGCTTTTCTAGGAGCAGTTTTCTTTGCGGGGAGGGGGCGAGATTGCTTGTCTCTATCGGCGGCTTTTTCCGCTTTTTTCCATCCGCGCACTTTGACGAGTGTTTCAGGCGATGTGATGTCTGCCACGGTTCGAGGATGAGAGTCACTAAAAACTCCTGCCGCCTTTTTCCATCCGTTTGGTTTTACATCAAATCTTTTCGCAAGAAGTGCAACAAAGATCT